>JANOIJ010000120.1:0-37546 GCA_031407575.1 Gemmatimonadaceae bacterium
ACGCTCCCCGCGTCGAGCTCGCGCGTAAACCGATCCTGTTCTTCCGTGACGCCTGTCCAGGCACTCGCCGCCAGCCCGAAGCGTGTGTCGTTCGCGATGCGGATGGCGTCCGAGACATCGGTCGCGACAAACACGCATCCGACGGGGCCGAACATCTCGTCGCGATAGGCGGGCGACGCTGGCGGAATGTCGGTGAGCACGGTCGCGGGAAAGTATGCGGAGGTCGGATCGATGCGCCGTCCGCCGCAGACGAGCCGCGCACCCATCTCCACCGACTTCACGACCTGCGCCTCGAGCTCACCGGCCAACCGCGTCGATGCCAGCGGGCCGAGTTGCGTCCGCTCGTCGAGTGGGTCACCCACGCGCAGTGCTTGCATCCCGGCCGCGAAGCCCTCCAGAAACTGGCCAGCGATCTCGTGATGAACGATGAACCGCTTGGCCGCGATGCAACTCTGTCCGTTGTTGATGGTGCGCGCCTGCACCGCAGTTTCGATGGCGAGCGACAGGTCGGCGCTGGGCATCACGATGAACGGATCACTGCCGCCGAGTTCGAGGACGGTTTTCTTGAGTGCTGCGCCCGCGGCCGCCGCGACGCTGCGGCCTGCGTGCTCACTGCCGGTGAGTGTGACCGCAGCGACGCGGGCGTCCGCAATGATGCCCGCGACCTTGTCACTGCCCACGAGCACGGTCTGGAACACGCCGTATGGCGCACCGGCGCGTCGAACGAGCTCTTCGAGGGCAAGTGCGCACTGGGGCACATTGGACGCGTGCTTGAGCAACCCGATATTCCCGGCGACCAGTGCCGGCGCGAGGAAGCGCACGACCTGCCAGAAGGGGAAGTTCCACGGCATCACCGCGAGCACGACACCGAGCGGCTCGTAGCTGACGCGCGACGTGTGGTCCGCGTCGACGACGATCTCGTCTGCGATGAAGCTCGCGCCCGACTCTGAATAGAAGCGGCAGGCTTTCGCGCATTTGGCTGCCTCCTCGACGGCGGCGCGAATCGGCTTGCCCATCTCGAGCGACATCATGCGGCCGAGGCGTTCCTTGTCCTCGTGGAGCAGCGCGCCGAGCCGCGCGACGACGGCGATCCGTTGCTCGATCGCCGTGACACGCCATTGCGGCGCCGCTGCGGCCGCGCGCGCGAGGCACGCCTCGAGCGCCGCTGCGCTCATTTCCTCAAACTCGGCGAGCAGTGCGCCGGTGGCGGGGTTGACCGACCGCAGCGTCACGCGCCTTCGCCCAGGGATTCCTCGCGCCACCAACCGTCTGCTTCCTCGGTGCCGAAGATGCGCTTCCACCACGGCAGGCGGCGTTCGCGTTCGAGCACGGCGCCCGCGGCGGTCCGCCAGACCTCCTGCATCACGGCGGCATCGGGGAAGCGATTCTCCTGATCCGCGGCGAGTCCGCGCTGGAGCCACTCGCCGATCTCTGGCGCGAAGTGCGAGACGTCGAGCTGACCGGCGAGCTCCCGTGCGAGGATGATCTTGCTGTCGCTCTCGCCAAAGGGCGGCGTCCCCGTGAGGACGTATGCCACGATGGCCGCAAGGGAGAAGCAGTCCGCCGCCGCTTCCTGCGGCTCGCCGAGCAACTGCTCGGGCGCAGAGAAGGCCGGCGTGCCGGACGCGCCGGTGACTTCCTCGCCCGCCGGGTTGGCGATGCCGAAGTCCGCGACGCGCCATCTCCGGTAGCGATCGATGAGGATGTTCTCCGGCTTGAGGTCGCGATGCACGATGCCGATGGCGTGCGCCGCGGCGAGACCGCTCAACACGCTGTCGACCTGTGGCGCGATCTCCGCAAGCGTTCGCGCGCCGGCGCGCGCCACGAGGTCGGCCACGGAGCCGCCCTCGGCCAGTTCCATCGTGTACCAGGCGACGTCGCCGCGGCTGTCCCAGTCATAGATCGGGACGATGGCCGGATGCGCGAGCTGCGCTGCGAGCCGCGCCTCGCGCCGGAAGCGCCCAACGGCGCGCTCGTCGCGCGCCACGTGTTGGTGCAACAGTTTCAGCGCGACCTCGCGGCCCAGAGACAGATCGCGCACGCGCCACACGGAGCCGAAGGTGCCCGCGCCGAGCGGCGCGAGGACTTCATAGTCGTCGGCGAGTGCCCAGCGCAGGCGCACTTCGGGCGACTCGCGCGACGCGGCGGTCGTCTCTCCGCTCAGGTTCAGCACCGTGCGGCTGCCGAGCACGCGATCCATGGCGCGCACCATCGCGCCAACGGAGCCGTAACGCTTTTCCGGGTCGTGATGCAGCGCGCGGTCCAGCACGACCGAGACGTTGGGCGGGACATCCGGCCGTACGAGCGAGATGGGCGGAATGTCGTCGCTCGGCGGCGTCTCGCCGGTGAGCGCGTGGAAGCACAGGGCGCCGAGCTGCCACTGGTCGCTCAACGGCGTGGGTATCCACCCGCTGCTCCACTCGGGCGGCAGTGGCATGCCCGTGACATTCGGTGACAGGCCAACGGGGATCGTGACGAGCGGCACCGCCCACTGCCAGCCGAGGAGCCAGAGACGCCCCATGGGCGTGGTCCACACGCTGTGGACGGAGAGTGCGCCATGCACGCTGCCGGCGTCGTGCAAGTATGAAAGCGTCGAGCCAATTTCCCGCGTCACGCGCAGCACCGACGGAATGTCCTCGGCACCAGCGCGCGAGAGGCGTGCGCCAATGGTTTCGCCGGCGATCCAGCGCCGCAGGTAACCCGGGCCGCGCACGCTGTCGCCCGCCTTGGCCCAATAGTGGTAAGTAGTGGGAACCGCCGGGTGATTGCGGTGCGCCAACGCGCGTGCCTCGGCCTCGAGCCAATCCGCATGCTCGGCATCCGGCGCTGTGACGAGGGAGAGCGAGCGGCCAAGCGCGTCGATCACTTCCTGGATATGGCGGTGTTGCTGCCAGAGTCCTTCCGTGCCCCAATTCCATGCGGGAGGAAGTTTCCACTCCGCGAGATGTTCAGGGAGCGCCAGCGAGACTCGCTGGAGGTCGCCGGATGCTCGTAGCGGACGCTCTGGACCCGAGAGGGAGCGCGACGGATGTGCTGACGTTCGATTCACGAGGTGAAGCTAGCGGGCGGGAGGAGTGAGAGAGAGGTGCAACCGGCGCGGGGTCACATTCTCGATTCGGAGAGCGGATGCTCGGCCGCCTGATGCAAGGCGGGCAGCAAGGACGCGTCCGGCAGCACGCTGACCTCTGCGGTCTTCACACGCAGCGGACCTCCACCGAGCGGTGCCGAGGACTGGAGGGAGGGGACGTGCAACGTGACGGCGACGATGCGCCACATCGTGCTTGGCCGATCTATGCTGCCGTCTTCCTCGACCGTGTCGAGTTGGAGCACCTCGCCGCGGGCGGGGATCACGTCGCTCAGGCACTCGGCGAGCAGATGCTCGTTGCGGTCGTGACGGGTGACGCGAAGCGTGATCATGCGGCGAAGCGCGGGTTGAAGTCGCGAAAAAGTTATCCGGCCGCGAGTGGCGGAGCCAGCGCAAATCGCGCGCATGTGCGAAACTTCTCCATACTGACTCCGTACTGGGTGCCAGCCCCCGAACAGGACGAGGATTCCGATGTTCTTGATCATCTTGAGCTTTGCCATCACCACCGCGCTCGCGTTCCTGGCGTACGCCCAGGCACGCAGTTTCGTCACGCGCCGCCTTCGCTATGTGGATGCCGTACAATCCGTGCTCGCGCCGATCATCGCCGGCGTTGCCGTCGCGGTCGTGTGCCTGCCCATCGTTGGCCTGATTCCGCTCCTCGGTGTTGGAACGGCGCTCAGCGTTGGCTTCGCCGTGGGTGCCGGTGTTGCGGCTGGCGCACGCGAGACGAAGGGCATCACCGGCTACTGAAGCGTCCGGCGCCCACGGCGCCGACACGCGGTTACGGCGAGTCGGCCGGTTATCTTTCGCTGATGCACCTGTCCGCGCCGCCTACCGACATCACCGATCCCACCAACGCCTCGATCCTGTCCATCAGTGAAGACAGGATCGCCGGCTTCCTCGAAGATCCCTTCATCGAGATCGCGCGGCTCGCGGACCTGCCAGTAGAAGTCGTTCGCGAGCGGCTGCGCGGCATGCTGGAGACTGGCGTCATCCGTCGCATCAGGCAGACGTTGATGGCGACGAACCTCGCGTCCGGTGCGCTGGTGGCGTGGCGCGTGCCGTCCGAGCGACTGGATGCCGCGTTCGACTACCTGTCGGCGCGCGATCCGTTCTCCGGTCACGTCGTCATCCGATCCACCGATGTGGAGACGCCCGGATCGGTCTATCGACTGTGGACCACGCTCAAGGTGCCGCAAGGCTTTTCTATGCAACGGCACTGCGAACTGCTGGCGGAAGGGATCGCCGCGACCGCCTTCCGCATCATGCCAGCCAAGCGCCTGTTCGCACTCGGCGTCGGTCATGTGCGCCGGAAGGGCATGGAGCCCGGCAGCCGTTCAGACGAGCCAGGCGTTGTGACTGACACGAACATCGTCGAGCTCTCGCCACTCGAGTGGCGCGTACTCGGTCCACTCAAGCGTGAGCTCGACGCGAGCGAGATCCTTGCGGAACCGTGGCGCGCGCGCGCGCAGGAAGCGGGCGTGTCCTACGAGACCTTCCTCAGCGTGGCGCGCGGGTTGTCGGCGCGCGGCGTCATCGGCCGGTTCTCGACGTTCCTCGAGCACGTGAAGCCGTCGGCGGCTGGCGCGCGCGTGACGCGGTACAACGCACTCTTCCATTGGCGCGTGCCGGTGGGGCGCGAGATTGAAGCGGGGCGCGAAGTTGGACGTCATCACATCCTCACGCATGCTTATTGGCGCGAGGGCGGCGCCGAGTTCGCGGACGTGAACGTCATGGCCGTTGCGCACGGTACCGAGAAGGACGTGGTCCTGCGACACAAGGCCGCGATCGATGACCATCTCGCGTCGGTTGGCATTCCCGTGTCGTACACCAATGTGTTCTGGGGCGGACGCAGCGAGATCAAGCCGTCCGAGATCATGCCGGCGGCGTACGAGGAGTGGTGCCACACGCAGGGCATCGACCCGGCGACGATGCGCGTCCGCTGACCGCGGCGATGCGCCTCTTCGTCATCCTGCACCGGTTGCTGCCCATCGCGCTCGCCTTCCGGCGCGACTTCAGGCGATGGCTGTTCTTTGGGGCACCGATGCCCCGCACGGCGGCGGACCACGACGCACGCGCGCTGCGCCTCGTGGCCGAGCTGGCCGCGCTCGGGCCGACGTTCGTGAAGATGGCACAGGTGTTCGCGGGTCGAACGGACCTGCTCGCTCCCGTGTATGCTGCGGCGCTCACGTCGCTCACCGACCAGGTGCCCACCGTGCCGGTGGCGCACGTGGAGCAAATCATCCTCGAGGAGTACGGCGCGCCCGCTGAAGAGCTGTTCGAGCGGTTCGATCGCGTGCCGCTTGCGGCGGCGTCGCTGGGGCAGGTGCATCGCGCGCGCTACGAGGGCGAGGAAGTCGTGGTGAAGGTGCTGCGGCCCGGGGTGGAAGCGCTCGTGGCGCAGGACGTTCGCGCGGCGAAGCGCATCGTCGCCATCGTCGAGCGCTGGTGGCCCAACCCGCACGTCATCGGCACGCGCGTGGTGATCGACGAGTTCGCGTTGAAGGTCGTGGAAGAGATGGATTTCCGCCTGGAGGCGGCGCACGCGGTCGCCATCGGTGCCAACTTCGCAGGCGAGCGGGGGATCTGGATTCCGCGCGTCATCCTGCCGATGGTGCGGCAACGTGCGCTGGTGCTCGAATACTGCCCTGGCCGCCGCGTGGATCGCCTTGAAGAGTGGATAGCGACCGGCACCATCAGGCCTGAGCGGCTCGTGCGCGAGGTGATGGAACTGTACGCGAAGATGATGCTGGTGCACGGCCTTTTTCACGCCGACCCGCATCCCGGCAACGTGCACGTGGCCGCTGACGGACGGATCATCCTGCTCGACTTCGGCATGGTGGTTCGCGTACCGCTGGAATTGCGCCGCGAACTCGTCGCCGCGATTTTCGCTGCGATTCGGAAGGATCCCGATGCCTTGGCGGAGAGTTTCCATCGCCTTGGCCTCGTGGCCATGGGCGCCGATCCAGGACTGATCCGTCATCTCGCCGCGACGCTGCTCTCGATTGCGAATCGGCGCACGACCACGCGTGAACGCGTCGAGCTGCTGGCCAACGAAGTGCTGGCAGAGTTGTACGAGTGGCCGATCATCCTGCCGAGCCAGCTTGTGTATTTCGCGCGCACGGCGTCGCTCATCGAGGGATTGGGCAACCACTACGACACGCACTTCAACGCGCTCGCGTTCGCCACGCCGATAGCGCTGTCACTGCGTGCGCCGATTCTCGAGTCACTCTACCCGGACGGCGAGCGCCCCTCGCTGGACCCCGCGCGCGCACTGGGCGCGGCGCTTGGCGCCGTTGCGCGCATCGTGCGCCAGGCATCGTCTGACGTGTACGACGCCGTGCGCGATGCCATCGCCCTCGCGGCGCTGCCGAGCTCCGATGCATTGCGCGCGGAACCACGCGCTGCGTCGACCAATGGTTCGCCGCTTCCGGCGCGTACTACAAGCGACCGATAGAACGCTTCGCGGCCAGCGCTGTCGCTTACTCGTACGCCGAACTCCGTCATGCGCGTCACTGCCGTCATACGCTGCTCGCTGTTTGCACTCGCCCTGTTCGCCGGATTCGCCGCACGGGGCAGGATCCTGCGCGACAGCAGTTGGGCCGCGCGATTGGCGGAGCAAACCAGTCGCCGGAGGCGCTCAAGGCGCGGCTCAGCCGACTCGTGCCCAATCCGCTCCTCGCGACCATCGCGCTCGACGATTCACTCAAGCTCGCATTGACTGCCGAGCAGATAGCATCGCTCAAGACGTTGTCCGACGCGATCGCCACGAAGGCCCGATCAGATGGCGGGCGAGCTTGGCGACATCCTGGCGACGGTGCAGACCGCGTCGGATCCACGCGCTGTGGGCGTGAAGGTGCAGGCCAAGACGCAGGAAGCGCGCGCACTCGGCGAGAAGGCGTTTGCCGACCTCAAGGCGACGCTGACCGCCGAGCAGTGGGCGAAGTTGCCGGAGAGCATAAGTCGTTGCCGGGCGGGCGCGGCCAGGGTGGGCTCGACGGCGCAGGTGGCCGGCGTCCGCCGTCAGCGTAGCGCGGGAGAGACATCGGTCTACCAGCCGGAGAGATTGCGCTGTACACTCTCCGCTCACCCTCTCCTGGCGCTGCCCATGTCCGCCGACGATTCGTCCAGCATCTCCCGACGATCCTTCATGAAAGGATCTGCAACTACGGCCGCCGCACTGGCGCTCGGCCCGATGATCGTGCCGCGACACGTGCTGGGCATGGGCGTTCAGGCACCGAGCGACACGCTGAACGTCGCCATGGTGGGCATTGGCGGCATGGGCATGGAGAACATGCGGTCGCTCGTGAACGCCGGCGTGAACATCGTGGCCATCTGCGACGCCGACTACGCGTATGTCGAGCGATCACTCGCGGGGCGGATGCGGCCGCCGCAAGGCAAGACCGAGGCGTCGGCCGACGCCATCGCGCTGCAGGCTGCATACACGAAGGCCACGAAGTACACCGATTTCCGTGTCATGCTGGAACGGCAGAAGGACATCGACGCTGTATCCATCGCGACGCCAGATCACCTGCATGCGGTGATCGCATACGCCGCGATGAAAGCGGGCAAGCACGTATACGTGCAGAAGCCGCTGTCGTACTCAGTGCTCGAGGCACGCATCCTCGCGAAGACAGCGCGTGAGATGAAGGTGGTGACGCAGATGGGCAACCAGGGCCACTCGATGGAGGGTAGCCGCCGCATCGTGGAGCTCATCGCGGCTGGCGTGATTGGACCCGTGCGGCAGGTGCACATCTGGACCGACCGCCCGCAGCGCCACTGGGCGCAAGGGATTCCGCGTCCCGCTGCGCCGACCGCTGTTGCGGCACCGCCCGCGGCCGCGCCCGCGGCCAATCCGGCGCCGCCGAGATGGAACATGGGCGCGGTAGATCGCGCCGTCCTGCGCGCGATGGCCGACAATCCGCAGACGATTCCGACTGGCCTCGAGTGGGACCTGTTCCTCGGACCCGCGAAAGACCTGCCGTATCACCCGGCATATCACCCGTTCAGTTGGCGTGGCTGGGTGGACTTTGGAGTGAGCGCCATTGGCGACATGGGGGCGCACCTCATCGACCAGCCGTTCTGGGCGCTTGGCCTCCAGTATCCGACGAGTGTGATCTCGTCGTCCACGCCGTGGGGCGGACCCGCGAGCAATCCGGGCACGTATCCGCTCGCGATGACGACGCGCTACGAGTTCGCCGCGCGCGGCGCCGCACCACCCGTCTCGCTGTTCTGGTATGACGGCGGCCTGATGCCGACGTTCGGCGCGGACTTCCCGCTGCCGCGCGGGGACGGTGGCGGCGGCGTGTTCGTCGGCGACTCGGGGTTCCTTACCTATGAGACGTACGGCAATTCGCCCAAGGTCTATCCTGAAGCGGCCTCGCTGCGCGCGGGAGCGACAGCCAAGTCGGTGCCGCGGATCGAGGTCTCGCACGAAGCCAACTGGGCCAAGGCGTGCAAGGGCGACGGGACAGCGAGCGCACCCTTCGATTACGCTGCCAAGCTCACGGAAACGATGCTGCTGGGCATCGTCGCGTTGCGCGCGGGCCAGTCGCAGAAGATCCTCTACGACGGACCGTCCATGCGCGTGACCAACATTGCCGACGCCAACCAGTGGCTCACGCGCGAGTATCGCGCGGGGTGGCAGCCGTGGAGTGCCGCGGAGGCGCACGCAGCGATCTAACGCCGCGCCCGTCACCACTTGGTTTGCAGCACGCGCCATCGACCATCCTCGCGCCTGAGGAGCGCACGATGGCGCGTGCTGTCGCGATCGGCCTGGAGGGCGACGCCGTTCACGTTCGGCGCCACCGCCACGACGTAGTCAACGCGCGCTGAGTCCTTGCCAACGCGCACCGGTTTGGCGTGCACGACGACGCGCTGACGTCCCGCGCGCACGTCCCACCCGCGCCGGTGCATTCCGCTCGGCTGCGAGTCGCCGCGGACCGGCGTCCAGCCGGCCCGGAGTCGAGCCGGTTCGTCCCGGAGCGTCGCTGCGCACCATCCCGGATCTACCACTCGGCCTCGCGCCGTGTCGCGGAGCGTCACCCAATCTGCGAGTACCAGCGGGCGCCAATTGCCCATCTGATTGCGTACCACCTGACTGTCGGCGCTGGCCGTCAACTTCGCGATGACCTCGGCGCATGAGAACCACGGCGGTCCGTCTGCCCACACCCGGACCACCACCGAGGTGGAATCCAGTGCGGGCTCTGCCGCACGCAGGAGTTGACGCGCTTCCTCCGTCGACGGCGCACGGCGGCATGCGGACGCGAGCAGAACGGCGGTCATCACGGCGAATCGTCGGGCCATTGCGCCTCATAGTGCGAACTGCGTTCCGTGGGTGGTGAGTGTTGCAGTTTCGGTATTTGTTCGGTAGAATGCATTGTGAATCGGAGAACGAAGTCGCATGAGCCGTCACTCTTCAACGACGGAAGTCCGCCACCCGCGCCGCGGCCGCTCGCGATGCTCGGGGAGCAGACGGATATCCGCTATTACGCCGCGTCGTCGCGCAGCGTGATGAACGGACCCAAGGCCACGGGCATGGGCTTCTGGTCCATCAATCCATACATCGGGTGCGCGATCGGGTGCGCGTACTGCTACGCGCGGTACGCGCACCGGTATACGGCTGAACGACTCGCGACCGCCGCGCGCCTGGACGGCGGCGCGGAGCTGCCTACGGACGACATGCCTCCGTGGCTCGCGTTCGAGCGCCGCATCATGGTGAAGCGCGAGGCCCCCGCGCTCGTGCGCCGCGCGCTCGCGCGTCCGGCGACGCTCGAGGCGCTGCATCACGAATACGTCGTCATCGGCACGGCGACCGATCCCTACCAGCCCGCAGAGCGGCGCTTTTTCGTGACGCGCGGCGTGCTCGAGGTATTGGCCGAACAGACTGGCATTCGCGTCACGATCATCACCAAGAGCCCGCTGATCACGCGCGACATCGACTTGCTGGTGAAGATTCACGAGCGGTCGCGACTGTCGGTGCACATGTCGTTGATCACACTGGATCGCGAGCTCGCGCGCGTGATCGAGCCGCGCGCGCCCACGCCCGAAGCGCGTTTACGGGCCATCGCGAGGTTGCGTCGCAGCGGGCTCGAAGTGGGCGTGAACGTGATGCCAGTGCTGCCTGGCATCACCGACTCACCGGAGATGATCGAGGAGCTGGTGCGCGCCGTGCGTGCTGCGGGCGCATCGTACATCGGTGCGTGTGCGCTGCGTCTGCAAGCCACAGCCCGCGACCGCTACCTGCCGTTCATCGCGGCCGAATTCCCCGAGCTCGCCGGCCGGTACCGAGTGGCGTATGCAGGCAGCAGTGACGTGAACGCGCGGTATCGACAGGGCCTGCGCGATCGCTTCGCGGCGGTGTGCGAGCGCCTTGGTGTCGTCTTCGGCTACCACCGGCCAGATGAGGGCGAGGACGAGGGGTCGGTGTCTGACGTCGATTCGTCGGGGCAGCTTCACCTCTCGATGGAGTAGGCGGCGCGAAACGCCAACCGTTCGCTGGCATACGGTGTCCAACGGCCGGTTCCCGCTACTGGCCCCCCACCAGCGTCATCCATGCGTCTTCGTCATGTCCTTGTCGTCTCCGTGAATTTGGCGGCCCTGTTTACGGGCACGCGTCTCCACGCGCAGCAGGCCGCCGACGTCATTCGCGGGCGCGTGACCGATGACTCGAGCCGCGCGTTGGTCGCGGCAACGGTGATGGTGACGCGAGGCCCGGATCGCCTGACGATGTCAGACACGACGGACAGCAACGGCAACTACAGCGTGCGGTTCGAGGAGGGTACGGGCGACTACCTCGTGTACGTGAGTGCCACGGGGTTCAAGGCATCGCGCCGGCGCGTACAGCGACAGGCGGAGGAGCGCGAGTTCGTCGCCGACTTCACACTCGCGCGTGACATCGCGATTCTCGCTGCGCAGGTCGTGACCGCGGATCGCGCCGTGCGCGCCAACAACGCGGTGCGTCCCACCGATCCCGAGCCGGGTTCGGCGGAGAAGTGGCGCGACGGCATCAACGGCTCGATCTCGCCGAGTATCGCGGGCGACCTCAATGCGATCGCGGGCACGATGTCGAACGTGACGATGACGGGCTCCGGTCCCTCGATCCTCGGATCCGGGGGCGAGTCGAACCTCACGACGCTCAACGGCATGGGATTGGCTGCGGGGGCGATCCCTCGCGCGGCGCGCACGGAGACGCGCGTGACCGGCGCGACGTTCGATCCCACGCGCGGCGGCTTCGCTGGCGCGAACATCGACGTGCGGCTCGGACCGGGCGACCGGTTCTACCAGCGTCGCAACGGCTTCTTCACCCTCGATCCGAGTCAGCTGCAGTTCACGGATGCGACCGGCCGCGCGCTGGGCGCGCAGAATGGCGGGGCGCGTGCGAGTCTCGGTGCGGATGGCGAGTTCATTCGCCAGTCGGCGACGTACAACATGGCGCTGGACATCGCGCGCAACGTGAGCGACCCCGCCACGCTGATCGACGCGGATGCCGCCGCGCTGCTGCGCGCTGGCGTGGCGCCGGATTCGGTGGCGCGTCTGGTGGCCGTGGCCAGCCCGCTCGGGTTGTCGCTCACGAGCGCCGGTGTGCCGACGAATCGTCAGCATGACGCGTACAGCTGGCTCATGCGCCTGGACGACACGCGCGACACGCTGCGCACGCGCGCGCTCACGACGTACGCCGGCCTGACGAAGGACGGCGCCCTTGGCTTTGGTCCGCTGTCTGCCCCGTCCGCCGCCGGCGAGCGACGCGAGCGCACGATTGGTGGCCAGATCACACTCGGCGAATACGTGGGCGAAGGCCGCCGAGTTCTCACGGAGACGCGATTGGCCGCGAGTGCGGTGAGTACGGACGTGACGCCGTATCGTGCGGTGCCGGGTGCGAACATTCTCGTGCGGTCGTCCACGCTCGACGCGAGCAACGACGTCACGGGCGTCACGCTCGGCGGCGGGTCGTATCTCACCACGGACGATGCGCGGTGGACCACCGAGGCGGCGAACGAAACGATATGGAACGCGGGCGGCAGACGGCATCGCTTCAAGGCCCTGCTGTGGGCACGCGCCGACGGATTGCGGCAGGACGGCATTCCAAACGCGCTCGGGACCTTCACGTTCAACTCGATCGCGGATTTCGCGGCGGGACATCCCGCCAGCTTCTCGCGGACGCTTTCGCAGCCGGAGCGCTCGGGCAGCGTGTGGAATAGCGCGACCGCGGTGGCGCATCAGTGGGCGCCATCGCGCTTCTTCAGCATGCTGTACGGCGCGCGTGTGGAGATGGACGGCTTCTTCGGCGCACCCGCGCGCAACAGTGCACTCGAGCAGGCGCTCGGCGTCGAGACGGGCGCGGCACCCGCGCGCGTGCATGTGAGCCCGCGGCTCGGTTTCTCCTACACCTACAATCGCGACAAGGAGAACGGGAGCGGTACGAACCAGACCAACGTCGGCCGCTTCTATCGCAGCACCGCTGGCGTGATTCGCGGCGGCATCGGTGAGTTCCGGGATTTGCTGCGACCTGGAATTCTTGCGGACGCCTCCGCGTCGACGGGCCTTCCGGGCGGAACGACGTATCTGTCGTGCGTCGGCGCCGCGGTGCCGGTGGTGGACTGGGCGAATTTCATCTCGGATCCCAGCAGCATTCCATCACAGTGCGCGAACGGCAGCGGCGCGCTCGCGGAACGTGCGCCGAGCGTGACGCTGATCGATCCGTCGTACGACGTGCCGCGCAGCTGGCGCGCGTCGCTCGACTGGAACACGAGCTTTCGCAGCTTCCTGATTCGTGTCGCCGGCTTGTCGTCGTATGATCTGTCGCAGCCCGGCACCATCGACGCGAACTTCAAGGGTGCCTCGCAGTTCTCGCTGGCGGGCGAAGGCAACCGGCCGGTCTACGTCTCGACGGCCGCGATCGATCCGGCGAGCGGAGCGGTGTCCGCCTCCGAGTCGCGGCTCTCGTCGTCGTACGGCCGCGTTGGCCGGCGCGTGAGCGACCTTCGCGGCTACGGCAACCAACTCACGATCGGGCTATCGCCGGACGTGTTCCGTTTCCGCGGCGCGTGGCAGATGTACGGCTCGGTGAACTACACGGTGCAATCCACGCGTCGCCAGTTCCGTGGATTCGACGGCGCTGGCTTCGGCGACCCTCGTGACGTGGAGTGGGCGCCCGGGCAGAACGATGCTCGTCACGCGGTGGTGGTGACCGCTGGCTTCTCAAAGGGATTGATCGGCACCTGGACATTGTTCTCGCGCTCGCAGTCGGGACTTCCGTTCACGCCCATCGTGCAAGGCGACGTGAACGGGGACGGCCGCGGCGGCGATCGTGCATTCGTCCCGGACCCCGCGAAGGAATCAGACGCTATGCTCGCCGCGCAGGTTCGCGCGTTGCTGGCGGACGGTGCAGGTACAGCACGCGCGTGCGTGAATGCCAATCTCGGCGCGGTGGCCGGCCGAAATTCCTGCCGAGGGGCGTGGACGCATGCGCTGAACCTGCAGTGGCGTCCGCCGACGCCCGCTCAGTGGGGCGGACGCGTGACGCCGAACGTCTACTTCTCCAACGTGCTCGCGGGAATCGACCAAGCGCTGCACGGCAGTGCGGATCTGCGCGGCTGGGGCTCGCCCGCCACGCCCGATCCCGTGCTGCTCGTACCGCGTGGCTTCGACGCAGCCGCGCGTCGCTTTCGGTATGACGTGAATCCTCGCTTCGCGGACACGCGGCCAGGCCGCACGCTGGCGCTCAATCCGTTCCGTGTCGCCATCGACTTCTCCATTAACTTCGCCACCGATTATGACCTCCAGCAGCTCAGGCGCGCAGTGGAGCCAGTTCGCCAGCCGACCGGGTGGCAGCGTCGCTCCTCGGACTCACTGGCTGCGTTCTACCTGCGGAACACGTCGAGCGTCCACAAGGCGATTCTCTCCGAGTCGGACTCGCTGTTCCTGAGCAACAGCCAGATTGTGGCGCTGCGGCACGGCGACTCAGTGTTCTCGGCGCAGGTACGGGCACTGTATGTCCCGCTGGGCGAGTTCATCTCGAAGGGGCAGGGCGGGGCAGGCAAGGCGGAGCTCGATAGCGTCCAGACGATCCAGAAGGCCTACTGGAAGGTGTTCTGGGTCCAGCCAGAGATCGCCGATTCGATCCTGACGGTCTCGCAGAAGGCGCTGTTCCCGATGATCGTCCGGATGGCAGCAACTCCGATGCGTGATCGAGAGCGGTCGCAGTGGCAGTTCGGGCATCCGATCACGTTCGCCGACAAGCCGAAGGATCCGCCAAGGTAAATGCGGCCGGCGCCCTTCGTCAGTGCAGATCTTTCACTCGACGAGGAACGTCATGCAGACGATGCACCGCCGCCTGCTTGCACTCGCTTGCGCACCAGGTGCAGATCTTTCGCTTCGCTCGGATGACAACTAGCGCAGCACCGACTCGAACAGGGCCAGGGCGCGTGCGTCGCCGCTCTGGCCCAGCCAGAACATCGCCTTGCCGCGCATGACGGCGTCGGGATTGGCGCGCGCAATGTCCAGCAGGACGGGGACGCCCTCGTTGCGCGGCAACTGCGAGAGCACGAACACGGCGTGCCCCTTGAGATCCTGCGCGTCAGTTTCGTCGGCGTCGTCGTTGAAGGGATTGTTCGACCGGCCCGCCACCGAACCTGCCGCGTAGCGCGATAGCCAGAAGAGCGCATCGTGACGCGTGGAGCGTGAGCGTGTCGCGGTGTCGCGCGCGACGGCAAGCAACGCCGGCCACACGGTGGCGCTGTCGGCGAGCACGGCGGGGAAGATGGCCTTCGAGCTCGCGCCGGACGACGCGTGCGCCGCGACCTGCATCAAGTAGCGCGCGGCCTCCACCGCCGACACCGCGCCGAGATCGCGCGCGTTGCGCGAACGCGCGATACCCACCCACGAGTCGACGCGCTGCGCCTCACCCTCGCGCATCGTCACGCGAACCTGCACGGGCCCCGCAACGCATGGCTCACGACGGGCGTCCTTCGAGAAGGAGCCGTGATACGAGCGCCCCATGCGAACGAAATGCTCACCGTCACCGCAGACGCCGGCCCGAGCGGCGTACTGGAACGTGACGGCGCCGTCGCGTGTTGCCTCCACGCGCTCGGCGAGCGACTGCGCTGCGGCGGGCGACGTGCTGATGACCATTGCCAGCAGCAAGCCGCGCACGCCCTGCGCGCGCGCGCTCACTTGAGCACCATGTCGGCGATGAGCTTCGTCACGCGCGGATCATTCTTCTGCGCGAGCCAGAAGAGCGCCTTGCCGCGCATGCGCGTGTCGCTGTCCTCGCGTGCGATGCGCATGAGCGCATCGGTGGCCGCCTGGTCCTGGCGCTGCGACAGCACGAAGATGGCGTGCTCGCGGAACGACGACTCACCACCGGCGCGATAGACATTCACGAGATCCGCGGTCGGTGTCTTGTCACTCTGGCCGGCCCAGAACAGCGCGGTGCGACGCGCCTTGACCGTCTCGTCGCTATCGCGCGCGCGATCGATCAGCCATCGACTGCCGCTCACGTCGTCCTGCGTCATGCCCTGCATGACGGCTTCCCGCAATGCATCGTCTCCGAGCCGAGCGTAGATGCCGCGAAGCCATGCGAACTCGGCGTCGGAGTGCACGTCGCCATTCGTGAGCGAGAAGATCGCATGGGAGCGCACGCGCGGTTCCTCGCGCGAGTCCTCGATGATCGTGTGCAGCACGCGGACGGCGCGCGGGTCGCCGTTCTGACCGAGCCAGAACACCGCATCCTTGCGTATCTCGGTCGGTCCGCTCTTCGCGTTCGCGAACTCGATGAGCGCGGGGAGTCCCGCATCGTCCTCCAACATTGCGAGCGCGGCGAGCGCGGAGCTCGCCAGTCCCTTCTTGCGCGATTCGCCGTCCGCCGCTCCCTGCGATACGAATGACACGAGGGCGGGCACGACGCTCGCGTCGCCCAGCTGTCCGAGCCACTGCACCGCCGCGCGTCGCGTGTGCTCGGCGCGAGAGCGGTCGCGCGCGAGGGCGAGTAGCGGTGCGATGACCGGCGCGTCGGCAGCGAGCACCGCGGGCAACAGCAGGCGGTCCTTGCCGGATGCTGCCTCGAGACGCGGCACGAGCGAGAAGAAGTATGCCGAAGCTTCGCGTGAGTCCACGATGCCCAGGTCAGTGACGCGGCCCGTCACAGTTGGCCAGGTGCTGCCGACCTGCGTCTGGATATGCGAGACCTGCCCGTCGTCCGTGGTGAGCGACACACGGAGCGGGCCAGCGACGCAGCGGCCATTGTTCCACTTGCCCATCGACTGGACGTTTCGCCCGAAGAGGGCATTCCGGTATCCAACGATGTCTCGTCCGTCGCCGCACACGCCGAGCCGTTCGTCGAACTGCATGCGGACGATGCCGTCCGGCGCCTGGGCGACGCGCGTCGCCAGTGTTGCCTGTGCGCGAGCGGGTGTGCTGAGCGCGAGCGCGGCGCCCGCCACCAGCAGCGTGAAGGATGCACGCATGATGATCACGGCTTGGTGATGATGTCCGTCAGGATCTTGATGATGCGCGGGTCATTTTTCTGGCCGAGCCAGAAGATGGCCTTCTTGCGCATCTCGCGATCCGGATCCTTCTGCGCGATCTCCACGAGCTTGTCGGTGGCACCGCCGCCGCGCGCATCGGACATCACCCAGATGAGATGCTCCTTGAGCGGTGCATCGGTGACGCGGTCGTAGAGCAACACCAGCTCGCTGGCGGGAATACCGGCCTGGCCGGCCGACCAGAGTGCGTGCTTGCGCACCTCCATGTCGTGCGACCGGTCCAGCGCAACGTTCAGCAACCACCTGTCGTTGCCGACACCCTGCATCTGCGAGAGCGAGAACAGCACCTTCTTCTGGAGGTCCTCACTGTCGGACACCTTGGCGAACAGCGTGCGCAGGAACTCCGCATTGTCCTGCGAGCGATGCTGCCCGACCTGCCAGACCGCCTGCTCGCGGACTGACCGGGGCACGTCGGCGCTTCCAGCGATGCGCCGGATGAACGATGATCCGCGCGAGCCACCCTGTTGTCCCAGCGCGAACACGGCCTTCTCGCGCAGCTTTGTGTCGCTGGACGTCATGGCCAGGTTTTCGAGAAACGACGCCGCCGTCTCGGACTGGACCTGGCCCAGCCAGAACACGGCGTCCTCACGGACGGCGAGCGATGGATCGTTCTTGATGACGTCGATGATGAGCGACTCAGTCTCCGCAGACCGGTGCTGTGAGACGATGAAGACCGCTTTCTTCCGCAGGTTCGCCGAGCACGCGTCGCGCTTCATGAGGACCTGTCGCAGGATGGGAAGCGCGTTCCGCGACTCCATCTGCATCAGCGCGTTCAATGCCGCCGCCCGGACGCTCTCGTCGCCATCATCGCGATTGGAGCATTGCACGCTCGTGGACGCCACCGACGAGACTTCCTCCGCTGACGGTGCGTCGCCGAGCTTGGCGAGCGCGCCACGGATGCGGATCTCCAGCTCGGCCGCGTCATCGGTCGTCTTCGCCTTGGGGAAACGCTGCTTCTGCGTCCTGAGTGAGTTCAATCCTTCGCGAAGATTCGATTCGCCACCCGAGCGATAGAGCGCAAAGGCGCGCCAGTACTGCGCGTCGGGCGCGTACTCCGACCGGGGATGCCTTGCGCTGATCTCGGCGAAGAGGGCGGCGGCGCGCCGGTAGTCGCTGCGGTTGAGTGCCTCGCGCCCTGCCTTGTACAGGGAATCGGCGGGGTCGGCCGGTGCCCAGGACTCGGGCGGCACGGTGGCGAACGCAGCGTGCGCGGTCACAATGGTGTCCGGCCGCACGGCAGAGGATGCCGGCAGCGCGAACATCACGGGCAGGGCCAGGGCACCTGCGTGGAAGAGTGTACGAATGCTCATGTTGGTGAACTCCTTAGTCGTCTGACGCGGCGCTGGACGTGCCAGCAGGAACCGCGGTCCGGATGCGTGGAATGAGATCGCGGTCGCGCAGTGCGCCGTCGATCAGGGAGCGGTCGTCCGCATCGAGCGGCGTACCGGAGAGATTGATGATCTGGACGAGCACCAGCTCGAGATCGCCGAGCAACGCGCGAAGACGCGGGTCGTCGCCGGCGGGAGAGTCGATGAGAAGCCGCGTGCTGCTGAGGATGTCGCGGCCCCAGGTGCCGAGCTGTTGTGCGGATGCGGGATTCCGCGTGGCCACGTCACTCGCGCGATACGCCGTCAGCAGCGCTTCCGCCTGCGTGAGTGTCTGTTCAGCGGCGAGCTGGTAGAGCTTCGACGGATCCGCCGGTGCGGCGGGCGCAGGCGTGGCGAGTTTGCCGGCCACACGTGCGGTGTCGGCCGTCGTGATCACCAGCCGATCCACGGCGACGCCGGCGAGCATGGCCGCCGCGATGGCCGCCGGCAGGAACCAGCGCGTGCGTCGCAGCGGACGTACACCGGTCACGTCCGGTTGCGCGGACGAATTCGTGCGCTGCGAGGCGCGGATGGCGGTCCACATCTCCAGCCGTGGCGTGGCGGTTGGCGCATGCACGTGCGGCGCCGCGCGTGTGAGCCACGCGTCGAACTGCGGGTCTGCCGGCAGCTCGGCGCCGTCGTCGTCGCCGAAGTCGAGCGCGTTGTCGATTGGGTCGTTCGGATCGTTCGTCATGGCTTCCATTCTCCTGCGAATTCCGCCAGCGCCACGCGCAGCTTGGCGCGCGCCCGTGACAGCTGTGCCTTGGATGTGCCCGCGGTGACGCCCAGCGCCGCCGCGATCTCCTCGTGCGTGTAGCCTTCCGCATCGTGCATCATGAACACCGTCCGGCAGCCCTCCGGCAGCTCCGCGACCGCCTGGGCGAGCCGCTCGCGCAGCAACGGATCGGACAGCGGCGCCGCATGCGAGATGGCCGACGCGTGTTCGAGTGGCGCGTAGCGCGCGTGTTCGCGCTTGCTCCGCTTCAGCTCATTCAGCGAGAGCGAGACGGCGATGGTGTGCAGCCAGGTGCCGAACGACGCGTCGCCGCGAAACCCATCCAGGCCGGCGAAGGCACGGACGAACGTGTCCTGTGTGAGCTCGCGGGCCGTGTGCTCCCGTCCAGACAATCGAAAGGTCAACCGGTAGATCCTCTCCACGTGCGTGTCGTACAGGACACGTTGCGCAGACGCCTCGCCCCGACGCGCGCGCTCGATGAGCGCGCGTTGGTCTGCGAGCAGGTGAGCTCGCTCCGGGACTCGTGGGGCTTCCGTTTCCATGTGTGCCCCTGTGACAACGGGACGGAAAATACGGTTGAGCGGGCTACGCTCTGACGCTGGACAGGGGATCCGCAATCGCGTCCGCCACCTGCTCCGCGATGCGCTCGGCGTCCAGGCGGCGCGACTTTCCGCTCAGCATCACGAAGCGGACGCGGCGCGGGCCGAGGTTCCACGCCGACGGCAGGCGCATGGCCGGCCCCGCGTGCACGAAGATCACGTCGCTGCCCGGGCAATATCGCGCGCAATGGCGCAGGAGCGGCTCGTTGGGTGTGCCGCGTTCATCCGTGTCGAAGAGGACGATGACGCGCGGGGCCGCCACGCGGATGTGCTTGAGGAAGCCATCGCGCGAAATGCACCGCTCGACCACGCACGACCTGGCCAGCAGGCGTTCAAGGGCTGGCGACCACGGCAGGCTGGCCGGGCCGAGGAGCAGGGACGACCGAGCGGATTCAGGCATCAGGCTGAGCGAGAGACACGAGACGGACGCGCGACTGATCGTCACATGATGTGACGGCTCTTGCGTTAGGAGCACCGCTGCAAACACGTTGCATCATTGCATAGACCCATGGTACCGAGCGCTTCATGACCTTCGCACCGCAACCGCCCCTCGCGGCGTACCACGACGACCGCTCACGGGCTCCGCAGTTGTCGGCGCTGACCGAGTGCGACACGGAGCTCGTGAGCATCGGCGTGATGCTGTCGCGCTGCGCGCAACTCCGCCAGCTATCCGGCGGCGCGATGGAGACGGTGCGCCTGCGACTCGAGTGCCTTACGCAGGCGACGCGTGCGATGAAGTCCGCGAACCGTGCCGTCCCATGGTCCGCAAAGGGGATTGCTGTCGATGCTCGCGTGCTCTCGATGGCCGTGCGGTCGGTGGCGGACATTGCGGAGGATGGCGGCGCGCTCCGCCTGGCGAATGCCTTGTTGTATCTCGCGTCGCAGGAGCTGGGTGTGGAGTCCGGCGCCGTGGAGCGGGGACGCATCGTTGCCCAGCGTGGGCGCGTGGCGCGCAAGAGCGGCAATACGGACGCGGCGGAGATTCTGTATGCCGAAGCGCTCGAGGTCGCGCAACGCGAGCATTCCGATGAGCTCCACGCTCGTGCCGAAATTGGCTTGGGGACAATGGCGTGGCATCGCGGCAACCTGCCGGCCACCCGCACGCATTTCTCGGCGGCGTTGGCCGCGGCCACGCGGGGCGCCGCAACCGAGCAGGCCGCGATGGCGCATCACGGCCTGATGCTCGTGGCAGCGGCGGACGGCGCGCTGGACGACGCCATTGTCCACGCGTGGGCAGCGTTCCGCGACGTCGCGGGGGATCGCGTGCGCGAAGGCGACGCCCTGCTCAATGTGGCGCAGACCATCCTGGCGTACGGCGAGCCAACCACGGCATTGCGCGCGTTTGCCGCGGCGCTTTCGCGCCCGCTGCCGAAGCGGCTCGAGCTTCCCGCGCTTGGCGGTGCCGCTATCGCCGCCGCCACACTGGGCGATACGGCGACGCTCAACCGGCTCGTCGCGCGGATCGATGTGATCGCCGCCGGCGGTGACATGCCGTACGAGCGCACGAGTGCGCAGGCGGACGTCGTGTCCGCCCTCGCGCAGGTGAACGATCCGTCCGTCGAGACGCGGCGCGCCGCAGTGATGCGGGCCGCGTCGGCTGCCGCGTTTCACGCGATTGCCTTCCGGATGGAGAATCTCCGTACGACGACCACTGAACCGAAGCCAGCGGTGTTCACGCCGACGGACGTCCAGGTCGTCTTCGACGAGTGCGACGCATTGAGCCCGGGTGCGGTGCATGCGCTGCTGTGACGCTTCCCGGCGGATTCACGACTCGATGCACCGGCCATTGGGCGACGAGTACCCGCTGTGGCACGACGCATTGGGGATCGAGTCACCGAGTTCGCGGGTAGCGGGGGCGGGACGCAATTGCGTCTCGGGTGAGGTGACGACTGCCGCGTCGCAGGCGGCCAAGGTGAGGATTGCACCGAGGAACGCGCCGGCGCGGATGCGTGTGATGGTCATCGGATACTCCAGCTGAGAGGAGCATCTGATGTACGATGTCGAGGAACGCGGGCCCGTCACGCGAGGCGGTCGCCAGTCACCACAGGGGGACGCGCGCACATCTGCGGCGCGCGGCACTTCGTACCGGCAGCGCTGCGTCGTCGCGCTCGTGCACGGCCGCCTCGCACGAGCCCGCCTGGCGTCGGTGCTCGACTCCAGCACCCGCCTCATCTTCGTCACCACGCTCGACGACCTCCGCGCCGCCCTCCGGGGCAGCCGCGGGACGCTCACCGTCGTCACCGAGGCGCGTGATGCGAACGGCGTCACGACGACGTCATTCCTCCGCGAGCTGGCCGCGCAGTCGCCGGCAGTCGCGACGATCGGCTATTGCACGGCGCAGCGCACCTCGCGCGACCTGCTGGATCTCGCCAGCGCGGGGATCGATGAGCTGATCCAGGAAGACATCGATGACGTCGGCATCGCGCTCAAGTCGGCGTATGCCGGCAGCACCGAATCCTGCGCTGCACGCGCGGTGCGGCGTGCGTTGGAGGATGTCATTCCCGCGGACCTGCGCCCCATGGCGGACTACTGCCTCCAGTTCCCGCGCGACGATCACTCGGTTGAAGGGCTTGCGCGCGCGATGGGCGTGGACCGCAAGACGCTCCTCAACTACAGCGATCGCAGCGGCTTTCCACCGCCCAGTGCGCTCGCGATGTGGTGCCGTTTGCTCCTGGCGGCGTCGCTGCTGGAAGCAACGGGCTCGTCGGTGGAGCACGTGTCCATGCAGCTGGACTTCGCGTCGCCGTCTGCGTTCCGGAATGCATGTCGCCGATACACGGGGGAACGTCCGTCGTCGTGGCGAAAGCCGGGCGGATTGAGCCGAGTAGCGGAGTTGATGAAGCAATCGCTTCAGAGCGGCGCGGGAGCCCGCTGAGTGGCCGCAGCACGTCAGCCGATTCGCGTTGCGGTCATCGGTGGCGGATGCGCGTCGCTCACGACGGCATTCGAGCTCACGCGTCCGGAGCACGCGGGGCGCTACGACGTCACCGTCTACCAGATGGGTTGGCGACTCGGCGGCAAGGGCGCGTCGGGCCGTGGCGTGGCGGATCGCATCGAGGAGCACGGCCTCCACCTGTGGCTCGGCTTTTACGAGAACGCGTTTCGGCTCATGCGCGAATGCTACGACGAGCTGCGCGCGGCCGACGCGCACCGACGCTTTTCCACGTGGACCGATGCGTTCGCGCCGGCGCCGGACGTCGCCGTGATGGACCGGCGCCCCGACGGCGAGTGGGAGTTCTGGCGCGCGCATTTTCCGCCGGGACGCGGGCTTCCGGGCGAGCCACTGGAGCGGGGCAGCCCGTTCACGGTGAGCGGGTACCTTCGTCAGGCGGCGGCGCTCGTCGGTGAACTGCTGCGCTCCGCGCGTGATCTGGACGCGACGCGCGGCTCCAGCGCGCAGACGGCGTTGCGCTATGGCCAACTCGCGTCGGCGGCCGCGGTGTTCGAGGCGAGCGACACGCTGCTCCAGGCGCTTGACGCATGGTTCCCGCGCATGCTGCCGCCGGGCGCGAACGCCATCACGGCGGTCATCGAGTCGATCGCTGCCGCGGCACGCATGCAGCTCGAGCACATCGTGTCCGGCGACGACGAGCTGCGGCGCATCTGGACTGTCGTCGACCTCATCCTCGCGGTGCTGCGCGGCGCGACGATCAGCGGGTTGGCGCTGGACCCGCGCGGGTTTGATGCGATCAACGAGCACGACTGGCGCGACTGGCTGCGGACGAACGGTGCCTCGGAGCGTTCGTTGGACTCCGGCTTCATGCGTGGGATCTACGACCTCGCGTTCGCGTTCGAGCAGGGAGACGTCACGAAGCCGAGGCTGGCCGCGGGTGTCGCGCTGCGCGGCGCGATGCGGATGTTCTTCACGTATCGCGGCGCGCTGTTCTGGCGCATGAACGCCGGCATGGGCGACGTCGTATTCGCACCGCTGTACGAGGTGCTCTCGCGGCGCGGCGTGCGCTTCGAGTTCTTTCACCGGCTGCGGAACGTCGCGTTGGCGCCGGCACGCGCGGGTGAGGCAGCGTACGTGGAGTCGTTGGAGTTCGATGTGCAGGCACGCGTCAAGCGCAACCGCACCTATGCGCCGTTGGTGGACGTCAACGGAGTGCCGTCGTGGCCCGCGTCACCCGATTACGCGCAGCTCGTCCGCGGCGCGCAGCTCGCGCGCGAGGGGCGCGCGTTCGAGGGACATTGGGAGTCGCGCCGCGCCGGCACGAAGACGTTGCGCGTCGGCAAGGACTTCGATCTCGTCGTTCTCGGTGTGAGCATCGGCGCCGTTCCGCACGTGGCGCCTGAACTGGTGGCGCGCGAGCCGAAGTGGAAGGCCATGGTGCAGCATGTGAAATCCGTGCCCACGCAGGCGTTCCAGCTCTGGCTGCGCGAGGACATGGCACGTCTGGGGTGGACGCATCCCGCGGTGAACCTGTCGGGATTCGTTGAGCCGTTCGATACGTGGGCGGACATGGGCCACCTCATCGGGGAGGAGCGCTGGCGTCATCCGGTGAAGGCGATTGCGTACTTCTGCAGCGTGCTGCCCGACGTGGCGCCTGGCGACGGCGAGATTACGGAGGAACACTATGCGGCGCAGCGTGCCACGGTGCGCGCCAACGCGATTCGCTTTCTCGAGCGCGACGTGAGAGCGCTCTGGCCCAGCGCAATGCACGTTGGCGGTGGGTTTCGATGGGACCTGCTGGAGACCGAGGACAGCGCTGCGCGGCAACGGGCGGACAGCACTCGGTTCGATACACAGTTCTGGACGGCGAACGTCAATCCGAGCGACCGGTACGTACTGTCGCTCCCGGGCAGTGTGCGGTATCGTTTGTCCCCGTTGGACATGAGCTTCGACAACCTCACGATCGCTGGTGACTGGACGGCTACCGGACTCGATACGGGATGCATCGAGTCGGCCGTCATGTCGGGACGCCTGGCGGCGCATGCGCTCAGCCAGCAGCCCCCGCTCCAGGACATCGTGGGCTACGACCACCCCTGATCGTCGAGAGGAAGTGCAGCGCGGCGCTGTTCGGGCCGGCTCGGGCCACGCGCTCTTCGTGAGCGCGCACATTTTCGGGGGCAACCATAGTGCCGAACAAGAAGCGCATCAAACGAGATGCCGCCGCTCGCGAAGGACCCGTGCGCAATCGCGCCGGCGGTGCTCACACCGACGGGGCGCGCGACGCGGCGGATGGATTCACCGTGGGCACCGTGGTGGACGAGGGGCTGCGCACGGCGTTTCGCGCTGTGCAGGCCAACGATGCGACGATCCGCGGCGCGGTGGAGCGTGGCGTCGATACCGCATACACGGTGATCGAGGAGTACATGTTGCGCGGCCGGCAAGCAGCGGGCCGCCATCACGAACGCACGCACGGGAGCGACGACATGAGCGATGACCGCAACTACCGCCGCACCGGATGGCCGGCCGGCGGCGACCTCCCGCCGCTGCTCGAGCCCTGGATGCAGATGATGCGGCTCTGGACCGAGAGTATGTCGTCGTTCATACCGGGCGGCGCCGGCTTTCCCAATCCGTTCGCACCGCGAGGCGCGCCGAGCGGATCGGCCGCGGCGCGCGTGACCGTCGCCGTGCAGGTCTCGTCGAAACAGCCCGCCGAGGTCGCGGTGGACATCGACGCCGGGTATGAGCGTGCGCCCCTCTCCACTGATGCGATGCTGCACGTCGACCGCACGATGGGCGCGCGGATCGCCGATTTTGCCGTGGAGTGTCGCGACGGACACGTCCGCGTGCGTCTCGCTGTGCCGGATACGCAGTCGCCCGGCTGCTACGAAGCGACCCTGCGCGACACCGAGGGCGCGCGACGCGGCGCGGTGCGCGTGGACATCGAAGGCGCGCCCGTGTCAACGCCGCGCGGTGGCGGCCTCCGCTACCCGATGCCGAGCGCCGAGAGCGCGCCAACGCCAAAGCGTGCCCGCAAGGCGGCACCGAAAGCGCCGCGCGCCGAGCCAACCGATGCGCCGTAACGCGCGCGCGTGATCGCCTCCGCGACGCGGGATCTCGCGCTGGTTCCATCCGTCCTCCGGGAGTACGCCGAAGCGACGCGCGCGGTGCTGTTCGACTACCTCCCAACGGCCGAGCCGCGCCGGTACCTGTACGACCTGGTCGCGGACTATCCGAAGCGAGGGGGCCGCGGCTTCCGGCCGAGCCTGTGCATCGCCACGGCGCGCGCGTTCGGCGCGCCGATGGAAGCGGCGATCCAGACCGCGGTGTCCATCGAGTTGATGCACAACGCGATGCTCATTCATGACGACATCGAAGACGAGAGTGAGGAGCGCCGCGGCGAGCCGACGATGCATCGCCGCGAGGGTGTGCCCATCGCGCTGAACGTCGGCGACATGCTGTCGATGCTCTCGATGCGACCGCTGCTCGACAACCGGCGCACACTTGGCGCCGGCGTCGCGCTGCGGATCCTCGAGGAAACCGAGCGCATGGCGCGCGAGTCGGCGGAGGGGCAGGCATTGGAGCTCGGTTGGCGACGCGACAACGTGAACGACGTCGCGGAAGCGGACTATCTCAACATGGTCCTCAAGAAGACCTGCTGGCTCGCGACGATTCACCCCTGCCGCGTGGGCGCGCTCATCGCGACTGGCGGCGCCATCGACCTCGACCGCTTCATCCACTTCGGCTTCTTCCTCGGCGCCGCGTTCCAGATCCAGGACGACCTGTTGAACCTTGTCGGTCACGGCGCGTCGTACGGCAAGGAGTTGGGCGGCGACATCCTCGAGGGCAAGCGGACGCTGATGCTCATCCGGCTCCTCGAGCAGGCGACCATTGGCGAACGCGCGCGCCTGAGCGCGATGCTCGGACAGGCGCGGCAGGACCGCTCGGCCGCGGATGTGTCGTGGGTGCGGGAGCGCATGGATGCGTACGGGTGCATCACGTACGCGCGCGCGGTGGCGCACGGGCTCGCGGGCGCGGCGCATCACGAGTTCACACTGATCTACCACGCACTGCCCGACAGTCGCGACAAGCGCTTCATCGAAGCGCTGACGTCGTGGGTCATCGAGCGGGCGTGACAACGGAGACCTGATGCTGAGACAGCCCGCAGCCGACATCATGCCGAGATTCGGCGACCTGAATGGAAGTGGCTACTACTCACTGCCGCTCAAGCCGCCGTTCGCCATCACGAACCTGTCGTGCCGGTTGTTTCCGTTGCGGGCCAACCTCCAGACGCTCCAGGGGTTCTGCAACAACTACGTCAACATCGTGCCGCAGGAGGTCGGGTACTTCCGCGCGTGCTCGCCGTACCTGTTCCTCATGATGCTGGACTACGGCCGCCTTGCGCTGGAGGCGACGAACCTCGGCTGGTTCTCGCAGCACGAGATCATGTTCTGCGTGCCGGTGGAGTGGTATCGCCTGGAGAAGGGAAAGCTCCAGTTCCAGGACTGGTGCATGCTCACGCCGTTCATCTTCGTGGACGACGATCTCTCGCTCAACATGGGCCGCACGGTGGCGGGCTGGCCCAAGACGCTCGCGAGCATGACGCCCACGCTGAGCGCGTGGATGCAGAATCCCAATGCGCCGGTGAACGAGGCCACGGCCAGCGCGATGGTGTTTCCCGAGCTGTACTCCGGGCGGAAGGAGGAGCAGCGCGTCTTCCTGGAGATCGCGCGCGATGCGCCCGTGTCCAACCTCACCATGCCGTTCGACGCGCGGAACGCGATGATGCCGTGGACCATCGCGTCGAACGTGGCGGACGCGGTGTCGCGGCTGGGTCGCGATGCGGTGAACGCGATGAACGGCATGGGCTTCATGCCGCAGCACGCGGGCAGCACGCGCGAGAACTACGAGCGGATGATGAAGAACGCGGCGCGATCGCTGAATCCGATCCAGCCGAACATGACGTCGAACATCCTCAACCTGAAGCAGTTCCGTGCGTCCGAGAATCCGGACCGCTACTGCTACCAGGCGCTGACGATCGGCGCGATGAAGTTCACGACGTTCAACGGCATGGGGTTGCTTGGCGAGCAGGCCGTAATGGGCGGGGACATCTCCGGCGGATACACCATCAAGCTGCACGAGTGGCCGTCGATGCCCATCACGCGCCTCCTCGGCCTCGATGTATTGAAGCGCTGGCACGGCAACGGCGCGCATGTGGCGGAGATCAAGCCCGTGATGCCGTACTGGTACGACGCGAACATGATCTACGACACGGGCTACAACGTGGCGTGGCGCTCGCGCAAGGACCACACGTGGCACGACCGTGAGGGGAAGACATACCCGCCAGCGCGCGAGCGAGGCGCTGTCGTCGCGCGCGACCTGCTCTACAACACGACGCTCGGAACCGCGGCCAAGCCCGTCGCTGGTCCCTTCCGCTTCGCGGGCACGACGATCCGCGTGCTTCCGCTGCTCGCGTGGCGCGAGACGCTGCAGAAGTTCCTCGACGAGTACCTGAATGCGCCGCTCACGCCGACGGGCGATCGGTTCGAGGTATGGGCACCGGCGGACAGTGAGCATGCGCACGTGTACATGACGGCTACCAGCTTCGGCGCGGTTACGTCGGCGACGAACAACATTGGCGACTGGGCAAACAGCGGGCTCTCGTTCTTCATTCCCGTGCGTCGCTACAAGGCCGGACAGACTGGCCCCGTCGGCGTCGGACTGGTGCCCGCCTTCACCTACGTCGACAACGTGACCGCCGCGCTCGCGCGCTCCGAGGTCCAGGGCATCCCGACGGTGGTGGCATCATTCATCGAGGCGGAAAGCTCGTGGATGTCGGAGGACGGTCCCTCGCCGACGGCGCGGCAGACGCTGCTGCGCGTCGACGCGGAGGTCCTTCCGGTGATCGGCGAGGGCGAAAAGACACAGAAGCGGACGATCGTGGAGATCGTCGGCGGGCCGAGCGTGGATCAGAGCGGCATGGGCTGGCGCAATGTCGACGTCCGCTTCAGCGGCATCCTCCGAGAGGAGCTGCTGCGAAAGAAGGACACCGCCGCACGGCGCCCGGACGAGATGAAGCGCGCGCGCGCGCTGGCGCTCGAGCTGCTCGCCAACCGCTCGCCCATCGCGCTGTACACGATGAAGCAGTTCCGCGACAACGCGGATCCGGACAACGCATGCTACCAGTCCATCGTGCGCGCACAGCACAAGCTGGTCGAGGTGCTCGACATGCGGGAGATCGAGCATAGCCTGGTCGTGCGCATTCACGACTACCCCACCCAGCAGCTCGTCAACACACTGGGCCTCATCAGCAAGCCGATCATCGGTGATGGACTCGGCATCGCGTACGGCCTCAAGCCCATTCGTCCCTTCTGGATGCGGGTGACGATGATCGAATGCCTCGGCGAGCCCATGACCTTCCGCGCCAGCACCGAGGAGTGGACGGACTCGGAGGAATTCGCATCGTACTTCGACACGGAGAAGAATGTCGGCGTCGGCGAGGGGATGGACTGCATCCAGAACGAGGGTGATCCGCGCCAGATGGTCAAGACGGCCGAGGACTGGTTCGCATTCCGGAGCGAGGAGCCGGGCGAGCGGAACCTGACGATCGCCGAGGCGCGCGGCGTGGTGGAGCACATCGATCCGCAGATGGTCATCGACTCGCTGCTCTCGCGCGAGTGGGGTAACTGGTACGAGCAGGCGCGGTGGCGCGCGGGTCGTCGCGACCTGCTGGCGGAGTACCAGCAGACGCTGTCGGGCGCCCCTGCCGAGGACATGGGCCACTGGGAGCAGGCCTTCTTCAAGAACGCGCTCCAGCACCTGGGCAAGCGCCCGGGCGAGCAGGCGGTGAACATCGACGCCATGGTGACGCGGCTCGGGGAGTTCACGCAGGAGCGGGCCATCATGGACAGCGCCTGGTCGATCATGGTGGACGTCGGATTGGACAAGTTGTATCCCGACCAGCGCGCGGCGGAGCGCGCCGCCCTCGAGGAGGCGGCGCCGGCGCTTCGCCAGCTCTCGCCGCAAGAATCGCTGGCCAGGCTGGTCGGGGCGCTCAACGCATTCCTGCGCAGCATTCGGACGATCTGCTTCCTGCCGATCATCGGCGAGCCGTCGGAGCCGGACGTGGCGGACTCGTCGGCGATGCATGACCTGGATACGCGTCTCACCAAGCATGTCCGGGAGGTAATCGGCCCCATCGGCGAGCACTACCACATCGGACTGGATCGGGTCGAGAGCCAGCTGTCCTCGGAGCCCGAGCCCCTCGTGAATTATACGGCCGCCCTCGCGGAGATCTGGCAGGCACACGAGATCTTTCGCGAGGCGGTGTCGCTCGCTCGTGCGCGGTGCGTGCAGCAGCGTGAGGCGCTGTTCAACCGCCTGAGCAAGTCCTACCAGAAGCCGGACTACTGCATCGCGCGCGATTCCTGCGGCGACGACGCGGATCGTCTCTTCCCACTGGCCGAGTCGTGGAGCAGGGACTGGTACGCCGGGCCGGACGTGAAGCGCGACACTCGCGTGCCGCGGGAGACGTCCCGGCAGTCACCCACGCGGAGAAACGCGCACGAGTTGCAGTTCACCGATCCGGAGGTCTAAGCATGGAATCGCTCAATCCCTTCGACGCGATCAACCTCAACGGCTTCGGCACGTTTCGCGGTGTCACGCTCGCGCCGCCGACGGAGCTGGTGCGTGCGCTGCTCCCCTCCGGTCTCGCGCTCGCCGAACAGACGGTGACACAGGCGGGCACACATCCCGTCATCATGTCGTTCAACAAGCTGAGCGACGCGCGGATGTCGGTGCCGACGCTGCTGCCCACGCTGAACTATCGTGAGTACACCATTGGCATTCCGTACACGTTCGTGACGCACGGCAACGCGACGGGTGATGGACTCGGGCCCTTTTACTACATGCCGCGGCTGTTGTTGAACAGCATGCTCGCGGTGATTGGCGGCATCGGCTTCTGGGGTTTTCTCAAGCAGTCCGCGACGTTCGAGCGGCGGGCCACCGAGCAGTCGATCTCGTCGGGCGACGGTCGCAAGCTGACGTCGTTGTCATGGGTGGAGCGTGGCGAGCACAAGCCTGTGGACGCGTATCCATTCGCGCCGGTGCAGGCGATGCTCGACCAGCCGCTGGTGTCGCAGCTGGCGAATGGGCTCGGTCCGTTCGTCGTCTCGGAATTCGATCGCCAATGGACGCGAGCGACAGTGCGCCCCATCGAGACGACACTCGCGGTGCAGGACGACTTCGTGGCCGGCTGCAAGGAGATCGCGCGCTGCACGTGCAGCGAGGGTTGCGATGCGGGACACTCTCTGGGCATCGACACTGGCGCGCTTGGATCGTACGAACTGCGTGCGCCGTGGCGGCTCGGTATGCCGTATGTGCCGATTGCGCGGGCGTGGCGGTAGCGACCAAGAACGCCTCTTGGCGAGGCACTCTACAACACGTTTACCGCAGAGGACGCAGAGGAGCGGAGGTACGCAGAGGACTGCAAACGAAGGGGAACAAACTGCAATTCATGTTTGCCTGGCTCCGCGGCAGTCGGGCCGGCTCTGTCGCGAGGGAAGGTGGGGCGGGTCTCTGGAAACGACGACAAAAGGCCGATCTGAGCCGACTGAACGCCGACACTACGAACGGCGCAGCTCGATCAGACCGGCAGCCTCAACGAGAGGACGTTGTTGAGGCGTGGGACGGATGAAGGCGCACGGAGCGAATCGGCTGTTGTCCGCAACACGTCCGCGCCCTTGGTCGTTCGAGAACATCGCGCCACTCGCATCACTTCAAATCTCGACGCGACCCACAACAGAGTCCGAAGAGCCATGAGTTGTACGGGACTCCAGAGACAGCATCGCCCGCGCATCAACGAGATCCGGCGTCTCGAAGCCCTCGGTGAACGAGTCGTACACCTCGGAGAGCTTCTGCCGGCTCTCCTCATCGTCCCCGCGCACCCGGTCCACATCGCACAGCGTCGTGAGCGCGCGCAGCTCGAGACTCCGCGCATCCTGCGTGCGAGCCATCGCCAGCGCATCGAGCACATGCGCCCGCGCCGAGTCCAGCAGCGCGTCGTCCGACGACTCGCGCGACTGCTCGAGCAGGAAGCTCCCCATCAGGCGGTATAGCTCGGGCTCGCAGAAGCCTTCCTGCGTCGTCTTCGCCAGCGCCATGCCCTCGCGCAGCACACTTTGCGCCTCGTCGCGCTGCCCCGCGCTCCAGAGCGCCTCCGCGAGCGCGGTGAGCATGTGCACCTGCGTGCACCCGTTGCCCGCGGCGCGATAGCGCGCGAGCCCACTTCGCATGTGCGCGATGCCCGCCTCGTGATCGCCCTTCGTCGTCATGGCCCAGCCGTGGTACACCGCCACCATCGGCTCCCAGAACGCAAAGCCCTCCTCATGCGACAGCCGCACCGCCTCCTCGGCCATCTCCGTAATGCGATCGGGGTCGCGCAGCAGGTGATGGAACCACGTCTTGTAGCTCACCGCCCACGCGAGCGACGGCATGTGCCCCAGCGCGCGCGCGAGTGTGAGCGACGCGTCGCTCGCCGCGAGGGCCTGGTCGGGCAGGCCGAGCATCCACAGCGCGTCGCCCTTGAACGAGTGCAGGCAGACGCTCGACCCATGCCCGAAGTTGCGCGCGAGGAGACGCTCCTGCTCCATGTCGAACAGGTCGAGCCCCGCCTGCGCGTGCGCGACGGACTCGTGGAAGTCGCCGTGATAGCAGTGCGAGCACGCCGTGGAGTGCCGCGCCGGTGGCAGCAACATGGGGACGCCCGCTGCCGTCGCCATCTCCAGCACCTGCGGCGCGAGCGCGAGCGACTCACCCACGCGTCCCGCGACGAAGTGATAGGCCCACGTCCCCCACAGCACCGGCAGGCGATGCGGGGTGCCGGGCACGAGATCCACCAACTCGCCCGCGCGACGGTAGGCGACGGCCAATTCCGGCGACGCCCAGCCTTGTGTCGCCGTGAGTGCCGGGGCCAGCGCGGCCTGGAACTCCAGCTCCTCCGCCAACCGCTCGCTCTCGGGCACGTCAGCGATGTGCGCCAGCCCGTGCTTGAGATGGGCGATGGCTTCGTGATTGGCCGCGCGGCCGAGCGCGAGCTGGCCGGCGCTGAGCCAGTACTTGATCGCCTGCGCACCGCGTCCTGCATTGGTGAAATGCTGCGCGACGAGGTCGGGGCGCGCGGCCGCCACGTCGGGGAACCGCGAGAGCAACTCATCGGCAATGCGACCGTGAAATTCCTGCCGAGTCTTGCGCAGCAACGACTCGTACGCTGCGTCTTGAATGAGTGCGTGCTTGAACGTGTACGTGGATGCCGGCGCAACCCCCGACTGCGACACAAGGTCCAGCTCCACGAGACGCCGCAACACGTGCTCCAGCGCATTCGCCGTCTTGCCGGACACATTCAGCAGCAACTCGAAGCTGAACTCTCGGCCGATCGTTGCGGCGAGTTGCGCCACCGGCTTGTCTGGCCCCAGCCGGTCCACGCGCGCCATCAGCGAATCGTGCACCGTTGCCGGAATGAGTCCGGGCGGGAGCGGACCAACCAGCTCGAACCGGTCGTCGAGCTCGCGAAGGACGCCCGTCTCGATGATCGTGCGCGTCACCGCCTCGACGAACAGCGGCACGCCGCCCGTCCGCGCGATGATCTCCTTCACCACGAGCTCCGGCAGCTGCTTACGGCCCGCCACGCCGGCGATGAGCGCGCGAGCGTGATCCGTGGGCAGCGCCTCGATCACCAACTCGCGCCAGTTGAGCGCGGGCGGCCACGCGACCGACGTTCCCGGACGTGTCGTGCAGACCAGCAGCAATGGCGACGACACCTGTCGCGCCACGAGTGCGGACACGAGGTGCAGGGTCGAGGGATCCGCCCAGTGCAGGTCCTCGATGAGCAACAGCACCGGCGAGCCACCCGGTGACTTGAGCAGCAGGTCGGCGAGAATTTCCAGCGTGCGCTCGCGACGACGCGCCGGCGCGAGGTCGAGCTCGGCGTAGCGGTCGCCGGTGGGAATGCTCAACAATGCCGCGAGCAACGGAAGGGCTTCCTCCCGCGCCACGCCTCGGCCGACGATGAATTGTTCGAGCACGTCGAGCTTCTCGGGGGTCGGCGTGTCGCGCTCGAGGCCCAGCCGCCGGTGGAGCATCGCGACGATCGGGTGGAGCGCGCTGTTCATGTCGTACGGCGAGCACTCGGCCTCGAACATTTCGTGCAGGCGACTGCGCGCGATCTGCTCTGCCGTGCCGATGAGCCGCGACTTGCCGATGCCTGCTTCACCGCACAGCACCACCGTCTGTCCTCGGCCATCGGCGGCGTACGTCCACGCGGCGCGAATGATCTCCACCTCGTGCTCGCGTCCCACGAACGGCGCGAGTCCCGATGACGCCATTGCGTCGAAACGGCTGGCCGCGTCACTGCGCCCGAGCACGCGAAAGAGGTGCATCGGACGCGAGATGCCCTTGAGCGTGTGCGAGCCGCGATCCTCGAGATCGAAATGTCCGCTCACGAGCTTTCGCGTCGCGTCGCTGATCACCACGGAGTCAGGTAGCGCTTCGGCCTGCAATCGCGCGGCAATGTTCGGGGCCTCACCCAGCGCGAGCTGCTCCTTCCGCTGACCGGTGCCCACCTCCCCGATGACGACGAGTCCCGTGTGGATGCCGATGCGCACGCGCGGACGCTGGCCGCGCACGCTCACGCCCTCGAGTCCCTCGAGGATGTCGAGACCCGACTGCAGCGCGCGCACGGGGTCATCCTCGTGCGCCTTGGGATAGCCGAAGTACGCGAGGATGCCGTCGCCGAGGTATTGCGCGACGTGGCCCTCGTATCGCTGGATGACGTCGGAGCACACGCCCTGGTACTGCGAGTACAGCTCGCGCAACTCCTCGGGGTCCCACGTCTCGGAGAGCGAGCTCGACCCCACCAGGTCCACGAAGAACACCGTGAGCTGCCGTCGCTCGGCAGGTGCTGGTGCGGCGGTGCCCAAGGGTCGCTCGCAGCCCGCGCAGGTGAGTGCGTTCGGCGCGTTGCGCGCGTGGCACCATGGACACGGCGCTCCCGTCGGGGTGCCGCACTCACCACAGAATTTGGTGCTGTCGGGATTCTCCGTGCCGCACTTGGTACACTGCATCGTGTGCCGTTCTCCGCCGTCGCGCCGAGGGATTGGTGTCGCGACAACCATATCCCCGAGGCGTGACCCTGTCGAGTTGTCATCCAGAGCGCAGCGAAGGATCTGCACGTGGCGTACGGAGGTGCAGATCCTTCGCCGCACTCAGGATGACACATTGCTCAGTCGCACTGGAGTCCCATTCATGCGCCGTTTGTCCATGTCGACACGCCCGATACTTCTCCTCGCCCTCGGCGCGTCGCTCGCCGTGCCACTCGGCGCGCAGGAGCGCGTCGATCTCGCCACCATCGAGCGCATCAGGGCCGAGGCCGCCGGTCGCTCACAGGTGATGGAGATCATGAGCTGGCTGTCCGACGTCTACGGTCCGCGTCTCACGTGGTCGCCGCATGCGGAGCGTGCCCGCGACTGGACCATGGGCAAGCTGAAGGAGTGGGGCGTCGGCAACGTGCATGCGGAGACTTGGGAGACGCCGGCGGGCATCGGCTGGGAGAACCAGCGGTTCTCGTTTCACGCGACGTCACCCGTGCCATTCATCGTGCAGGCCGTGCCTCAGGCGTGGTCGGCGAGCACGACAGGCGCGGTGAGCGGCACGCCGATGTTCCTGAGCGGCGGCTGCACCGATGAGCTCAAGGCCGAGTATGGCGGCAAGCTGCGGAACGCCTTCGTGATGGTGACGCCCCCGCTCAATCGCGTCGTCAGCGCATTCGCGCCCTCGGCATTCCGTCTGAACGATTCGGAGCTGGCGCTGCTCGCGGCGGCGCAGCCCGCGCCGACTGGCGGTGGAGCGGGAGGCCGCGGCGGCGCAGGAGGGCCGTCACTGTTGTCGCCGGTCTGCGAGCGCCAGGTCGTGCGCGACTCGATGGCGGCCGCCAGGCTCGCGGCGTCGCGGGGCATGCCGGCGCCGTCGCGCGTTGGACCACGCGGCGGCGTGAGCATTGCCGACACGTCGGTCCTCCGTTGGCTCCTGAACGAAGGTGTCGCCGCGATGCTGCTCGGCGACGCCAACCATAGCGGCGGCAACATCGGCACGAACAACGGCGCATCGCGCGTCGCCGGTGCACCGCGTGTGCCGACGGTGCACGTCGCCCAGGAGTCGTACGGGCGGATTGGGCGCATGCTCGAGCTGGGCGTCCCCGTCACGCTCGAGCTCAACATGCAGAACCGCTTCATCCCCGAGAACACGAGCTCGTTCAACATCATCGGCGAGATACCGGGCACCGATCCGCGGATCAAGGACGAAGTGGTGATGATCGGCGCGCACTTCGACACGTGGCATTCGGGCACCGGTGCGACGGACAACGGCGCGGGAACCGGCGTGATGCTCGAAGCCATGCGTCTGCTGAGGGCGCTCGACCTCAAGCCGCGCCGAACGATTCGCATCGCGCTCTGGACCGGCGAGGAGCAGGGGCTGTACGGCTCGGCGGCATACGTCCGCCGGCACTTCGGCACGCGCGACAGCCTTGGCTTCCACCCGACGGACGAGCACCGGATGCTCGCCGCGTACTTCAACCTCGATCACGGCAGCGGGAAGATTCGCGGCATCTACATGCAGGGGATGGAGGCGCAGCGTCCGATCTTCGACGCGTGGATGGCGCCGTTCAGGAATGACGGCATGCGTACCGCGACGATCAACAACACGGGTGGTACGGATCACCTGTCGTTCATCAACGCGGGGCTCCCGGGATTCCAGTTCATCCAGGATCCGCTGGACTACGGCAGCGTCACGCACCACACGAACCAGGATGTGTACGAACGTCTGCAGCCGGAGGACATGCGCTTCAACGCGTCGGTGCTGGCGAGCTTTGCGTGGCAGGCCGCGCAGCGAGACGAGAAGCTGCCGCGCCCGTGACTGCTTTGTCATCCTGAGCGCCGCGAAGGATCTGCACCTCCGCGGCGCGAACACGGCAGGTACAGATCCTTCGCTGCGCTCAGGATGACAATGAGGTAGGATGCGTACATGCCGACCAACACACTGAATACGCTGCACGGACGTCGCTCCATCCGACAGTTCACCGCGCGCGAGGTCTCGCGGCAGGACGTCGAGACCATGCTCGACGCCGCCGTCACCGCGCCCAACCATCGCCTCACGCAGCCGTGGCGCTTCTACGTCCTCGGCCCGCAGGCGCGTCATGCGTACGGCATGGCGCTGGGCAACCGCAAGGCGAAGAAGATCGAGGATGTCGCCGCCGCCGACGCCATGCGCAACAAGGTGGCGGAGGAGCACGCGTCGCTTCCGCTGATGATCGCGGTCGCCGTGGTGGAAGATGCGAATCCGGAGATTCGCGAGGAGGATCTCGCGGCGACCATGATGGCCACGCAGAATCTCTCGCTGGCTGCGGTGGCGCTCGGACTCGGCACGCACATCAAGACGGGCGCCGTGATGCAGGACCCCGCGGCGCGCGCGGCCGCTGGTGTGCCGGAGGGCGAGCGCATCGTGGCGGTGCTCAACGTGGGCGAACCGGCTACGGTGCCGCCGGCGAAGGAGCGCCGGAGTGCGGCGTCGCTCACCACGTGGTTGCCGTAGTCCGTCCATCGCGCACTCTTTCCACGGCGTCCGCCGTAAGAGGTGTTGGTGCGCAGCGGAACGCCTATGGCATGCTCTGACGGCGATTTGACGGCGTGCTCTGGGGGCGTGCTCCGAGGGCGTGCTCTGACGACGTGCTCTGACGACGTGCTCTGACGGCGTGCTTTGAGCACGCCCCTAGAACCCCCTAGAGCACGTCCCTAGAGCACGTCCCTAGAGCACGCCGCTAGGGCACGCCCTTCAGTGCACCACGAGGCGCAACATTCTGGTCCGACGAGCGGGCATACGGTGATGATGTTTGGGCGGGGCCACGCATCTTGATCGCGTGCTTGCCGCCATTCGCTCCGCCGCCGTGCTTGGCATCGATGCCTACGACATCACCGTCGAGGTAGACGTCGCCCGAGGGCTGCCCAACTGGTTCATCGTTGGCCTGCCGGCCAACTCCGTCAAGGAGAGCCGCGAGCGCGTCGGTGCCGCACTCATCAACTCGGGCTTCACCGTGCCCGCTCGGCGCATTACGGTGAATCTCGCTCCCGCCGATATAAAGAAGGACGGAACGGCGTTCGACCTGCCGCTGGCAATCGGCGTCCTCGTCGGCAGCGGCGTCGTCGCGCCGTGGATGGTCGAGCACTGCGTCGTGGTTGGCGAGCTGGGACTCGACGCATCCATCCGTCCGGTACGAGGG
>JANOIJ010000330.1:0-81376 GCA_031407575.1 Gemmatimonadaceae bacterium
GCCAACGTTGGCGTCGATCACCACGTCCGGGGCCACCTCGAAGAACACGGTGTGATGCGCTTCACCCGGCGCGCGCGCGGGATCGCGCCGCTGGAACTCCGCCTCGGTGATGCGCTCGCCCGCGTACTCCTCGATCCATTCCCCACGGTCGATTTGCCTCGCGGCAAAAGCGCCGCTTCCCGATATCGACGATGCGCGCACTCGATATGAGCGCTTGCGTTGCATGGACTCCTTGTTTGACTGCCGCACCAGCGGAACCTATTGTGCATGGGGCGCAGCCGCGATGGTACGCCTTGGCAACCACTCCCGAAGGAGACCATCATGGCCGAGTCAAGCAAGAGCACGCGTCCTGTCGGCGCAGCCGCCGATACCACGAAGGCGGCACCGCCGCAGGACCTGCCAGACAGGAACGTCGAGGCCACCGACGCCGATCGTGTGAAGGGCGGCGTGAAGAAGACCATGCAGACGCAGTAGGCGCGTTCCGATGTCCAAGGCGATACTGATCATCACCGGTGATGGCGGCGAGTGCTATGAGACGCTCTACGCCATGCACCGGCTCCGCGAGGCCGGCTACGCGCCGCGGGTTGCCGCCCCGACGCGGAAGCGGCTGCACCTGGTGATCCACGACTTCGAGCCTGGTTGGGACACCTACATCGAACGCCCGGGCTACCAGGTCGAATCCGATCTCGCCTTCGACGACGTGCGCGTCGACGACTACGACGCCGTGCTCGTGCTCGGCGGCCGAGCGCCGGAGTACCTGCGCAACGACCAACGCGTGCTGGCCATCGTTCGCGAGTTTCACAGCCGCGAGAAGTGGGTGTTCGGCATCTGCCACGGTGTGCAGGTGCTGGCAAGCGCCGGCCTTGCCACCGGCGCGCGCCTCACGGCATACGAGCATTGCCGCGTAGACGTGGAGTCTGCCGGCGGAGAATACGTCGCCGACCAGCAGGCCGTGCGACACGGACGCATGGTGACCGGGCAGACCTGGCAATCGCATCCCGAGTTCTATCGCGAGGTGATGTCGTGCCTCGCGAGCGGCTGACGCATCGCGATCCCGATTCATCGCATCGCCCGCGCGCCGAATGATTGGACTCGGCTGCATGCGATTGTCCACCGCGGCCGGCCGAGATGACGAACGGGGGATCGCCGTCATTCGCGCCGCGCTCGATGCCGGCGCGACACTGCTCGATAGCGCGGACGCGTATTGCCTGAACGAAAGTGACGTCGGCCACAACGAGCGACTCATCGCACGCGCGCTGGACGGATGGGCTGGCGACCGCGCGCGCATCACAGTCGCGACGAAGGGTGGCCTGCGCCGGCCCAAGGGCGCCTGGGTGCCCGATGGCCGCGCGAAGCACCTGCGCGACGCCTGCGACGCCAGCCGGCGTGCGCTCGCCGTGGACACCATCGATCTCTATCAGCTTCACGTCGTCGATCCAAAGACGCCGATCGAGACGAGTGTCCGCGCGCTCGCGCGCTTGCGGGAAGACGGCTGGATTCGCGACATCGGACTCTGCAACGTCACCGTAAGCCAGATCCGCGCGGCGCAAGCAATCACCGCGATAACGTCAGTGCAGGTGAGTCTCTCGCCGCTCGACGACGAGAGCCTGCGAAACGGCGTCGCCGAGCATTGTCGCGACAACGGCATTCGCCTCATCGCCCACCGCCCGCTCGGCGGCGAACGCGCGAAGCAGCTGGCGAAGGACCCAGTGCTCACCAGCATCGCGGTAAAGCACGCGGCGACCAACGAAGAGGTCGCACTCACATGGCTCATGAGCCTCGGCGCCGGGGTCGTGCCGATTCCTGGTGCGACGCGAATCGACACCGCGCAGTCCCTGAGGCGCGCGCTCGACATCCAGCTCGACGCAGCGGACCGGAGTGCGCTCGACGCGCGCTTCTCCGGACGGCTGCTTCGCGTGCCCCGCGCCGAGCGGCGGCCGAGTGACGACGCGGGCGGTGACGTCGTGATCGTGATGGGAATGCCCGGCGCGGGGAAGACGGGAATCGCGCTTGGCCTGGAGGCGGACGGCTACCACCGGCTCAACCGCGACACGCTCGGCGGGTCACTCGCCGATCTCGCGCCGCGCGTCGACGCGTTGCTCGTCGCTGGTCATCGCCGCATCGTGCTCGACAACACCTACCCGACGCGGCGGTCTCGCAACGAGATCATCGAGACCGCGTGGTCGCGCGGCGTGCCGGCGCGCTGCATCTGGCTCACGACGGACGTGGCGAATGCGCAGGTGAACAGCATTCGTCGGATGCTCGATGCGCACGGTGCGCTCCCAACGCCAGAGGAGATCCGGCAGCTCGGCAAGAAGGACGCGCGATATCTCCTCCCCGACGCGCAATTCCGCTACGAGCGAACGCTCGAGCCACCGACGCTCGACGAGGGCTTTGTGTCGGTGGAGGTGCGCACCTTCGTTCGCGAATCCGCTCGCGACGGTGCACGCGCGCTGATCCTCGATTTTGACGAGCTGCTCGGACGCGCCACTCCGGCGCTGAACGCGCACGACGTCTCGATCGAGCCGCGGCGTCGCGACGCGTTGGTCCGGCGGAGCGACGATGGCTGTATTCTGTTTGTGCACGCGTGGCGTCCGCAGGTGGAACGTGCCGAGATGACGCTCGGCGATGTCGAAGCATGCTTCGCAAAACTGCGCGAGCTGCTCGGTGTTGCTATGGACGCCGCGTGCTGCCCGCACGTCGCAGGGCCGCCGGTGTGCTGGTGCCGCAAGCCGATTCCTGGTTCGGTGCTGGAGTTCGCGTCGCGTAGAGCGGTGTCGCTTGCGGAATCTATTGTGATCGGGACGTCCGCCGCGGACCGAACGATGGCCGAGCGCATCGGCGCGAATTTCGAGTCGTCGGCGTCGTTCTTCGGATGAGTATTGAAGCGTTCGCCGCTGCTTGACGCCCCGCGAAAGCCGTCACGGCATACTGTCGTATTATCAAGTGGGCGGCTACACTGGGCCGTAGCTCGTTCTGACTTTGCGAAACAGCAGGGGCTGCGGCAATCAGGACGACCGCCGTCCCTCCCCAGAATGGCGGATGGTTAAGTCGTGATGGTAGGTGACAGGTGCCGCGGACCGAACGATGGCCGAGCGCATCGGCGCCCACTTCGAGACGGCGACGCTGTTCTTCGATTGAAGCGCTCGTGCTGATACTTGACGCGACGCTCTAGCGGTCACAGCATTCACGGCGAATTTCCGCGCCAAGGCGCCCCCTGAGAGTCCGCCGCGCGCGTCTCGAACGGAGGAACCCATGAGTCTCAAGCCGTTCATCGTCAGCGTGCTCAAGGCGCTGGCCGTGTTTGCGCTGATCTCCGCTGTGCTGTGCGGGTTGATCGTCGTCGTGGGGATTGTCGTGTGCTTTGGCGCTGCGTTCGTCGGCGCGTTCACCGTTGCTGGCGTTATCACGGCGGTGGTGGCATGGGTCCCCGTGAGCATCTCGATCGGCGCCGGTGTGTTCGCGATACTCGCCATGCTACTCGTGCCGCTTTTCCTCGCGGCGGCGCTCGCGCTCTGGACTCTGGCTGGACGTGTGGAATCGGGCGCGGTCTCATCGCCAAGCCTGCCGCCGCTCCCGCAACCACCCCAGTTGCCGTGGCCGCCGAATCTTCCGCCGCCGCCGGGATTCCCACTTCCGTGGCCGCCAAACTTTCCGCAGCCGCCAGGGTTCCCGTTTCCGTGGCCACCGAACCTTCAGCCGCCGCCGGGCTTCCAACTTCCGTGGCCGCCCCAGTTTCCGGGACTTCCATTCCCCGGTGTGCCGATTCCTGGCATGCCGCCGATTCCCGGCATGCCGCCGATGGATTGGTGCAAGCTCATGGCGTGCCTGTGCGCATCGAGCAAGTCGCCATGCGGCTGCGGCGGAAACACATGGGACGGCGGCCAACGTGGCGTGCAGACGTGGCTCGACGGGGCGAAGCAGGCCGCGGAAGCGGAGCTCGAGCAGCTACGCGAGGCGAAGAAAACCGTCGACGACGCGATCACGCGCGCGGGTGACAAGGCAGCCGAAGACCTCAAGAAAGCGCAGGAGCTGCTGAAGAAGCAGGCAGAGCAGGCCGAGCGCACGCTTGAAGGAATCGGAGACGCGGCGGCGGCGGAGATTGGACGCCGGTTCGGGAAATGAACTGGTTCTGGCCCAACTTCACCGCACGGCAGCGCGGCCGAGTGACCTGATGTAGCGAATGAGCGACTCGATCTCCGCGTCGCTCAGCACGCCGCGGAACGACGGCATCCCGGGCTCGAACCCCTGCACGATCTCGCTCGCGGGGTCGAGCATCGAGCGCCGGAGATACGCGTCGTTCGCCTGACGCGTGCCGCCGCCAGTCAACTTTGCGCTGGTGCCGAACAGCCCCTTGAGCGTAGGGCCCGTCTTGCCGGCCTGCGTCCCGTCGATCGAATGGCAGCCAATGCATCCCTTCTGCCGGTACAGCGCGGCGCCCAACGACGCGGACGATGCCGTTGCGACGACAGCGCGCGCCGGCGCCCCGGTCGCGCGCCGCGCGCTCGCTCGCCAATCCAGTGATGCGAACCCCGCACGCGCGACGTCGAGCGGATCGGTGGCGTTGACGGTGAGGTAGAGGGTGTCGCGCAACGCGGCGCCCTGACGGCTGCGCAGGTTGTACCCGAGCTGCATCTGCATTACGGGCTTCATGTCGGGGACGACGAGCAGCACCGTGCGCCCGTCGGACGACACATGCGCGCGCAGCGGAAGCGTCTCCTGGCCAGCCGAGCCGTCGAGCTTGAAGTGGCCCGAGCCGTACGCGGAGCTCCGTACGTAATTCCATCGCTTGAGGCCGTAGCTCGCAGGATCTGCGGCGGCCTTCGCGTCGAGCGGTGTGGCGAAGCGGACGAGAATGCCCTGCTGTCCCGAGTGCACCGCGACGGGCAGCGTGCTCGGGCGACCGGTATAGCGAAGCCGCACGAGGCTGGAAACTTCGGTCGCCTTGGAACCCCACACGCTGAATCCCGCGAGATAGACCTGGCCATCGGCGACGCCGACACGCCCCTTCAGCGTTGGCGCGCGGTACTCGCCCGGAAGCTTGATGAGCGCGCCCTGCACCGCGGTGCGCGTGCTGTCGATGTAGACGCGGAACGGACCCGGCCGGCCGTACGACAGGTGGACGAGCGCGTTGCCGCCGAAGCCCATGCGGTCGCCGGCCACCCACACCTCACCCGCGCCAGACTGGTCGACGGCGTGCGGGATCCAAAGCAGCGGCTTGTCCGGCGTCGGCGGAGGGGAGCGGTGCGAGGTTGCCGGAACGCCGTAGTACCCGCCGTCGCGGACGAGAAAGATTGGCGTCGACGGGACGAAGTTGCCCTGCTGGTCCGAGGCGGCAATGGTGCCGGTGCGCGGATCGCCGCCGATGATCGGTTCGCGCAGCCCACTCGCGAACGTGCGGATGGAGCGGCCGTCCGCGGACACTTCCTGGATGGTGCCCGCCTGGCTCGAGCCGGCGCGGAACCCCTGCATGATCGCCGCGGACGTCTTTGGCCCGAGATCGAGCGCGCTTCCGATGGCGAGGTAGAACCCGCCGCCCGGCTTCGCGGCCATGCCTAACGGAAACTCGCGCGACTCGCCCGACTGATGGCTGAGGTTGGTGAAGTTTTCGTAGACGTCGGCCTCGCCGTCGCCGTTCACGTCGTGCAGCCGAACGATGCCCTGACGGTCGTGCACGTAGATGGTGTCGCGCACGATGGCCACGTTGAGCGGCTCGTACAGCCCGGATGCGAATCGCTTCCACTCGAGCTTCTCGAGTCCGCGGTTGATGCCGGACACCACCCAGACATCTCCCTCGAACGTCACGACCGCCGCGCGTCCATCACGAAAGAAGTCGATGTCGGCGACGCGGACGTTCCGCCGCCATGGGTTCGGCAGGGGCAGCGTAAGCCGGTCGACCACATAGTCCGCGGTATCGGGAGACACCTGACCTTTCGTCGCCACTGTACCCGCCCAATGCGCCACCCCGCCCCGCGCGAACTCGGCCATCCGCACCGGCTCGGCGAGCATGCCGCGCATGACGCCGCTCTCGGTGGCCGGACCGCGCCACGCGATGACGCGGAAGCGTGACGCCGGCGCGCCCCCGGGGAGCCTGAGCGTGACGAACCGATTGGAATCCACCTGCAATCGTGCACCGGGCGGTGCGCCCACGACGCCAATAGCCGTCGCGGTATCTCGTGCCGACCCGTGCAGCACGGTCGCCGTGTTGCCGCTCACGTCCACAGAACCGCCGGCCGCTACTTCGGCGACGACGAGCGTAAGCGCGCTCGTCGTGGCACTCGTCTGGAACGTGCGCGTAATCCCGACCTGTCCCGCCGAGTTGACGCTGCCGACCTGTTCGCGGATGTCGATGCCCGCGACAGTATATGAAAGGACGGCTTCGCCACCGACGACGTTCAGGCCATTCCAGCGACCCTGGGCGACCGCGATTGGCCCTCGCCCAACGGCGAGCGGATTCGGGCCCGCCGGACGCGGGTCGCGGAAATCGGGCTCCGCACTCGTCCAGCCCGGGTAGATCCCGGTGGCCACGACCGGCTTGCCGAGCACGACGGGGATCGCGTTGTTCTTGTTGCCCGCCTGCTGATAGGAGATCTGCGCCATGGTCGTGAGCGACACGAAATCGCCACGCCATGCGGCCGCCATGCGAAGCAGGTCGGTGTCGAAGCACGCGTAGCTATTGTTGCCGAGCATCAGGATGACGCAGCGGACCGCCAGGTTTCGCTCGGGAAACGCGGCGCCGAGCTTGCCGGCGTCAACCGTGGAGACGATGAACGGAAAGCCTGGCTCGACGAAATCGGCGAACGGGGGCTGACCGCGCGTGGCGCCAATGCCGACGGTGACGACCAGGGCAGCAGCGGCGGCTGATTGCAGGGCGAAGCGAGTTTTCACGAACGGACCGGGCGAAAGGCGGCGCGTCTTCTGGAAGAGGGTAATGCTACCCCTAGGTTACGCGTTTGCTCTGCGGCTCGCTGGTCCTTGAGCGCCCCGCGGCTGCATATTGTTGCTGGAGAAGCAAGCCCAGACGACAACAAGCCCAGACGACAACAAGCCCAGACGGCGAACGCTGAGAACGCTGACACAGCGCACGCTGAAAACGCTGGAACCGCAAGAGAGCGCTCGTGCCGCCTTCACGACGACGCGACGCAAAACGCAGGTCCAGCGACGCCTGCGTGCGTCGTATCTGCGTTCTCAGCGTTCGCCGTCTGGGTCTGCCAGTCGCGACCGCTCCACATCCATGCCTACGTGGCTTGGCCCGTGGGGCGTCCGCGTTCGAGGCACAGTAAACGCCGCCGATCCGGGAATTTCTCGAAGAATCGGAAAAAGCCGGCCTCTCCGCTTCGGTCGGGACGACAGAAACTCAAGGTATTCATGAATACATTCACGAAAGAACCGCGATGCGCAGTTGCACGGATTCTGGCCTGCGCGCTCGGCGCGGCGTTCGTGTTGACACTGGCCGCCGAGACCGCGAGCGCGCAGCAGAAGGTCCTGGTCTACACGCGGAACTACACCCCGGATGGCAAGGGCTACGTCCACGCCAACATTTCCGCGAGTGTGGAGGCGATCAAGAAGATGGGCGTCGAGAAGGGGTTCGGCGTGGACGTCTCGGACGATCCCGGGAGCTTCACTGACGCCAACCTGAAGCAGTACGCCGCGCTCGTGTTCTCCAACAGCAACAACGAAGCGTTCGCAACCGAACCGCAGCGGGATGCATTCAGGCGATACATCCAGTCGGGCGGTGGCTTTGTCGGAATTCACTCCGCATCAGGATCGCAGCGAGACTGGCCCTACTACTGGTCCGTGCTCGGTGGAAAGTTCGTCGTGCACCCGAAGATCCAGAAGTTCACGGTTCGCGTCGTGGACTCCGCGCAGGTGGCGACGAAGGACATCCCGGCCGAGTTCGAGTGGACGGACGAGTTCTACTTCATTGAGTACTTGAATCCGGGGATTCATCCGGTGCTGGTTTCGGATCGCACCAAGCTGGAGTTCCTCGACGCGATGAAGGTGGACCCGGAGAGATTTCCGAGTCAGACACCGCTGGCGTGGTGGCAGAAGTTCGACGGCGGCCGACAGTTCTACACCGCGCTCGGGCACAACAAGGAAGACTACGCGAATCCCCTGCTCTATCGGCTCATCCAGAATGGAATCGTCTGGGCAATGACGTCCAAGTGAGTTCCAGCGACGGCCTGACGCGGCGCGCATTCGGACGACTGCTCGGCGCCGCCGCAGTGACCGGCGCGCTGCCGGGCCTGTCGCTCGGCGCGTCGGCGAGCGCCCCTGCTGCGAGAGGGCTGGCCAATGCGCCAGACGATTTTGCGTTTGCACCTGGACTCGTCTACCTGCAAACGGGGTCGCTTGGCCCCACGCCGCGGCCGGTGATGGAGCGCACCATCGCCGCATGGAAGGAACTCGAGCTCGACCCTGTCCACTACGGGTACGACCCGCACGAGCACGCGATGGACGACGTGCGCGCAACGGCGGCGGCATTCATCGGCTGCAAAACCGAGGAGCTCGTACTCACCCGCTCCACCACGGAGGGGATGAACTGGGTGGCGCAGGGGTTGACGTTCAGTCCGGGCGACCGCGTGCTCACGACGGACCAGGAGCATCCCGGTGGACGCGTGTGCTGGGACCACGTGGCACGACGCTACGGCGTGGCGCTCGACGTCGTCGCCATTTCTCCGGACGTGCACAGCGAGCAGGCAATCATCGACGCGATGGCGACGCGCATCACGCCGCGCACGCGCGTGCTCTCGTTCTCGCACCTGCTCAGCTCGACCGGGTTGCGCATGCCGGTGGCCGACTTGTCGGCGTTGGCGCGGTCGCATGGCTGCATTGCGGTGGTGGACGGTGCGCAGTCCGTGGGTGGCATCGCCGTCGACGTGAAGGCACTCGGCTGCCATGTCTACGCGACGAGTGGGCACAAGTGGCTCCTCGCGCCGAAGGGAACCGGTGTGCTCTACTTGAGTGAGGAGTTGGGGACGACGATCGATCCAATTGCGCTTCAGGCTGGACGCGCGGCGTATTCGGCGTCGTCGGGTGTCACGAGCATTCCCAGTGTGCTCGGGATGGGCGCGGCGTTCGCGTATGTGTCGGGCATCGGCATCGCGCGCATCGAGATGCACAATCTTGCGCTCCGGAATCGACTTTTCGCGGCATTACGCGGGGTGCCGAGGCTGCGCGTCGTCAGCGCGCCGCCCGGTCCACTCGCGTCGCCGTTGCTCACGTTCGTCCTCCCTGACGACATCGAAAGCAAAGCCTTCCAGCAGCGCCTGCGCGACAAGTACAAGGTCCAGCTCAAGGTCGTGCCGAAGGAATGGTTGAACGGGATTCGTGTGTCGACGCATCTCTTTAACACGGAGCAGGACGTCGACGCGCTCGTCGCGGCGTTGAAGGTGGAGCTCGCATGATCCTCGACGCGCTGATGCCGCGGTACGATGCGGATGAAGTGCACACGACGCTGGTGCACGCCGCGCCGGCGAGCGTCTTCGCGGCCATCCGCAATGCCGACCTCGCGTCTGGCCCGGTGCCGCGACTCCTGCTCATGTTGCGGGCAATTCCCGCTGCATTGCTCGCGCCGCGCGCAGGGCTGGAAGAGCTCAAGCGTCGCTGGCACCGCGGCGATGGCGAGAAGGTGCGCCTCGCGGATTTCGAGCGACAGGGATTTCGCGTCGTCGCCGAGCGTGCACCGGAAGAGCTCGTGATCGGGCTGCTCGGACAGTTCTGGACTCCGCGCGGCGGGCTCTGTGCAGACGTCACGCGGGAGACGTTCGCGTCCGGTCCGCCGGCCGGCCTTGCGCTCGCGGGGTGGAACTTCACGGTCGTTGCGCGCGGCGAGTTCAGCGAGCTTCGCACGGAGACGCGCGTCTTGTGTGCCGAAGACGCGCGCTGGAAGTTCCTGCTCTACTGGTCGCTGATTCGGCCGGGCAGCGGGTTGATTCGTCGAGCGATGCTCAGCGCAATCCGGCGCGAGGCGGAGAAGGTTTAGTCTCGAGCACGACATGGACAGCCGCGTCGCACGGTTCTCGATGATGTGCACGGGAGCGCTCGTTGCGTGCATGTCGGGCGACGCTGCCGCCCAGGCAGCGTCCGACGCGCCGCCCTTGCCACCGTCAGGGCTTCTCGTGGATGTCGGCGGCCCGCCGTGAAGACATCAGGTCCGCTCCGGGTTGTCGACACTGAAATCGCAGGCAGGCATGTCGCGCCGAGGAAGGCTGGTGGTCGCCACGCGCAGCGGTCATCATGTGCAGCTCACCGAGCCCGAGTTGGTTGTCCGCGTCATTCAGGACGTGCTCGCCTCACCGCCCTGATCAAGGGGGAGACATCGGATGGCAAGTGCAGGCATCGTGGGTGGACTCGGGCCGGAATCCACCATCGACTATTATCGGCGCATCCTGGAGGCGTGGCAGCGGGTCGATCCGTCGACCGCTCCCTCCATCGTGATCGACAGCCTCGATGTTGCGCGCGCCTTGTCGCTCGTTGCAACGGACCGGGCGGCGCTGATCGACTATCTCCTGGCGTCGTTGCGCAGGCTCGCTGGTGCCGGAGTGGACTTTGCCGCCATGACTGCGAACACGCCTCACCTCGTGTTCGATGAACTGGCGGCACTTTCACCGATCCCGATGGTGAGCATCGTCGAGGTGTGCGCGCTCGAAGCACAGCAGCGCGGCCTGCGCCGGCTAGCGCTGCTCGGCACACGCTTCACGATGGATGGTCCGTTCTATCCAACAGTGTTCGCTCGTTACGGAATGACGATAGTCCTGCCGGACGACGCGGAGCGGCAGTGGGTTCACGATCGATATGTGGGTCAGTTGCTCAAGGGCGAGTTCCGCGATGACACGCGAGAGCAGTTCATCGCTCTCGTGAATCGCCTGCGCAGCGCGCATGACGTCGACGGCGTCATTCTTGGCGGAACGGAGTTGCCGCTGCTGTTGACGACGCCCGAGATCGCGGGCATCCCCGTACTCGATACCACGGCGCTGCACGTCGTCGCTATCGTTGAGCGGTTACGGTTGCTGAGCGAACCGTCGCTCTGCGCCAGTTGAGCGCGCGACGCCCGCGTCCATTCGCAACGGAGAGATGAGATTGGAGTTCATTCAGGAAGTGATCATGTCGGTCATGGCGCTGCTGTTTCCAATTGCTGGATACCGCCTCGCCGCGCGCAAGCCGGACCACACCACCGCGCAGCTCATCGCCGCGGCGACCCTCGGCGGAGGCGCAGCCGGCGTGGTGTCCGCCATCGGGAGACTGATGAGAGGGGCGGGGCCTGAGAACGCGCTGGCGTACGCCGTCGCGCACCTGGCATTCGGCGCGTTTGTCGGGGTGGCGTGTGTGGTCGTTCTTGCGATGGGCGAGAAGCGTCGGCGCAAGCCGTAACGCATCTGGCGCCGAATGAAATGCAAGAGGCTCTTCAGGGAAATCCTGTGGGCAGGGAATCACAGGACTGTAATTTTGTGGGGTTCACCAATCGATCTCGACGCGCCCCGCGAAACACCCCGCCCGTCGGGCCGGCGCTGGCGCGAGGGACGGTGGGGCGCATCTCTGGGAACGACGACAACAGGCCGATCTGAGCCGACTGAACGCCGAACCGACGAACGGCGCCTCTCGATCAGACCGGCAGCGTCAACGAGAGGTCGTTGGTGATGCGCATGGGACGGACGACGGCGCACGGAGTGAATCGGCTATTGTCCGCCAACACGTCCGCGCCCTTGGTCGTTCAAGAACATCGCGCCACTCGCATCACTTCACATCTCGACGCGACCCACAACAGAGTCCGAAGAGCCAAGCTAGAAAGAACGGTCTGGACGGATGCGACGGAAACAGCCGATACTGCGGGTCATTCTTGGTCTACCGATCTTTTCCGATGCATCCGTTCAGACCGTTTCCCCTTGCAGTTCAACGACTATTATGCCTGCCCGTTGAGCATCCGGTGCGCGACTTCGAGAACCGAACGACGCACCGCGCTGGCGCGTTCAATGTCTTCATCCCCGGTGGATTCGAAGCGAACATGCCGTCGATCGTCGAGTGGTTCAGGGACAAAACCCAGCAACAGACCTGAGGCCAAGTGGACACCGATACGAACGACACCCCTGCCTGGCGAGTGCGACGACTGACGTCAGTGGACGACGCGCAGGTCGACGAGCTTGCAAGCCTGCTCATCGACTGCGTAGAAGGCGGAGCGTCCGTGAGCTTCATGCTCCCGCTCACGCGCGAACGCGCCATACCCTTCTGGCGGCGCGTGGCACAGGGCGTCTCGACTGGAGATCGCGCGCTCCTCATCGCGGAAGACGCCGAGGGAATCTGCGGCACCGTGCAACTGATCTTCGACCTGCCAGAAAACCAGCCGCACCGCGGCGACCTCGCGAAGATGCTGGTGCATCGCCGAGCGCGTCGTCAGGGATTGGGTGAAGCGCTGATGCGCGCCGCGGAAGCCACGGCGCGCGAATGCGGCAAGACACTCCTCGTCCTCGACGCGGTCACTGGCGGCGACGCCGAACGTCTCTACACTCGGCTGGGATGGCAGCGCGTCGGCGTGATTCCACGCTATGCACTCATGCCGGATGGTGCGGTCTGCGACACGACGGTGTTCTACCGCAATCTCGACACGTGATGCACACCCCTGACGTCATGCGACAATGAGCGAGACTCCCATGACACGGCCGCAAGACGCCTGTCCACGCTGCTCGAGCCGTCGGATCGTGCTCGGCGAGATCACCCGCGGCATCACGATCGGATCGGCGGGGTCGTTCAGCTTTCGGGCGTTCGCCTCCCGACTCTCCTGGATGCGGAAGGGGACAGCGGTGCCGCAGAACATGGCGGCGTGCGTCCACTGCGGCCTGATATGGGGCCAGGTGAGCGTCAACAATCTCCTCCAGCACCTGGAGACCCTTCCGGGCAAGGAGTTGGCGGCGTGGCTCACCTCACGGAACGATACGCCAATCTGAGCCGTGGGCCCATTTGCGTCGGATAGTGTACGACGACTACATCTTTGACTTCCATTCCGCACGCCACTCGGAGAGATGATGAGCGCCAATCCGCCGTACGAAAACGCCAGGAGCACCGAGCCCGAATCGCTGCGCGCGCGTTCCATGACCGCTTCGCTGACCGTGAAGGATCTCGACAAGAGCCTCGCGTGGTACTGCGATGTCCTGGGCTTCACCGTCGACGAGCTGTACGATCGCGAAGGAGCGTTGATGGCCGCGTCGTTGAAAGCCGGCGCGGTGCGGCTGCTCATCGGCCGCGACGACGGCGCCAAGGGATGGGACCGGGTCAAGGGTGAGGGGATGTCCCTCATGATCTACACGGCGCAGGACATCGACGGGATTGCGACCCGCATCAAGACAGCCGGCGGTGTGCTCGAGACGGAGCCGGCAGACATGCCGTGGGGAGCGCGCGTGTTTCGCGTGAAGGATCCCGACGGATTCAAGCTCGCGATATCCTCCGTGGCGCCGTAAGACAGCGCATGCTTCGCGTTCGCCAGGCAGACCTCCCATTTCAGGGGAGCTCGCACCAGTTCATCGGGGCCGAGCAGGGCGACGTCAACATCTCCGTGTTTCTGCTCAGCGCATTGCCCGGACGCGGCCCTGGTCCGCACCGGCATCCGTATGACGAAGTGCAATTCGTCCGCGAAGGCCGCGGACTGTGGGTCGTCAACGGCGAGGAGTTCGAGGCCGGCGCGGGCGACATCCTCGTCATCAAGGCAGGCGAGGTCCACGGCTTTCGGTGCATCGGTGACGGCCCGCTCGTGCAGGTGGACGTCCACCTGAGCCCGCGCTTCATCCAGGAAAACCTGCCGTAACGGGCGCTACTTCTTCTTCTCGTCGCGCTGGGTCGTTGCCGGCAGGAGCGGTACGCTGCCGCTGCCGCTGCCGCCCAGCAGGCCGCCCCCCGTGACGAGCTGCGCCGCGAGCACCGTCTGAATGACGCTCGAGATCTGGTTCGTCGTCTCATTCGCCGCGCCGCCGTTCTCGCCATTCGAGATGGTGATCAGCTTCGCCTCCGCCAGCGCCGCGGCGATGTCCGGCGCGATGATCGGAATCATCTCGATCTGCCGGTAGCGAAAGTAGCTCTCGCCGCCCGCCGCGATGGCCTTGTTCACCATGTCGATGCTCTCGGCCGTTGCTGCGGCGACCGTCCGGATGCGAATGGCCTCCGCATCCGCAGACGCCGAGGCCTCGATCCGCACGCGTTCGGCATCCGCACGTGCCTGCGCCAGCTGTGTCGCTTCCAATTCAGCCACGCGCTGCACGCCCATCATTTCCTGACGCTTGGCTTCCGCCTGCGCGATGAGCCCCGCGTTCGACGCACGCGTCTGCTCCAGTTCACGCTGGCGGTCGGAGATGGTGCGCTCCGCCTCGATTGTCGCTTCCTTGGCGCGGCGCGCCTGCTGCGCCTGCACGATGTCCGCCGTCGCCTGCGCTTCCGACGCCGACATGCGACGCCGCGCATCGGCGACCTCACTCTGCACGAGCTTGATGTTGAGCGAGTTGAAGATGAGGCCGAGGTCCGTGAGCTCGCGCGAGCACGCCTTGCGGATGATCACGGCGAGCGGATCATCGTCGTCCTCGGTGGAGTCGAGCTGCTGGCGCTCGCTCGTCGTCATGGACAGCGGCCGCGCCACGGCGGCGACGACGGCCGTGGATGCGCCGGGCGGCAACGCGCGCGACGACCGTGCCGAGAAGAGCTGGTCGTGCGTGAGGAGGTTGATGGCGCGTCGCGCGGAGCTGGAGAGCAGGTCGGTGAGCGTGTTGAGCTGGTCGGCCTCCGGCTTGGCGAAGAAGCGGTTCGCGGCCGTCTTGATCATCTGGTCGGTATCGCCGACGGACACGATGGCGCTGGCGAGCACGCGCACCTTGATGGGTTGCGGCGTGCCGTTGTCGTCGAGATCGGCGGTCTGGTCGGTGATATCGAGGTCGACGTTGATGACCTTGCTGGAGATGGTCGTCCCGATGGTGAGCAAGGGGATTTCCTTCGACTTGCCGGGCCCGCGATAGATGACGCTGCCGCCACTGAGCCAACTCACCAGGCGGATGGTGCCGGCGTCCACGTCACGAAGGAACGCGGCGACAATGGCTGGAATGATCACCAGGACACCGACGAGTACCGCGCCAGCAATGATCAGCGTGCTCATGATTGAATGAAGGGAAGAAGGTCGGTCGTCACGAGATCGTGGTGACCGTACAGCGTCCGCGCGCGGCGTCCACGTCCGCGATGCGCACGAGGTCGCCGGAGCGGACGCGAACGCCGCGCGCGAGGTCGTCGGAGGTGAGCGTGGCGAGCAGTTGAATGATCTGGCCGTCGACATCCACGGCGACGAGCCCGCAGCCATCGGCGTCAAAGCCGGTGACGGCGCGTGCGTCGTCCTCGATGGCGCTTTCCAGCGTCATCGCGGGCTTGGACTCGAAGCGAAAGAAGAATCGCCAGAGCGGCCCCACCGCGAGGAGCTCGAACGCAGCGGACGCGGCGACTGCGGCCACCAGCCGCCATGGCTCGCCGAGCGGCGTGGCCGCTATGCCGCCCGCGCCGAACCCCACCATGAGTGCGAACAGCAGGCGGGGAGAGAGCAGAGACGTCCAGTTGAATCCACTTGAGCCGTGCTCATGCCCATGCTGCGCGTGCGCTGCGGACGGGGAGTGTGCCGCGTGTCCGTGTCCTGCGTGCCCAACGTGGCCCGCGTGCCCCGCATGGCCGATATCGTGTCCGCCGTGTCCGGCATGGCCGCCGTTGCCACCATGCCCGCCGTGCTGCGCGCCGTGCCCACCGTGCGACAGCCCGCCGATGGCCATGACTGCAAGTCCCACGGCGCCAGTCGCCAGCGAGACAAGGTAGAGGTCCATGCCATTAGAGATACCACCGGGCCGCGCGCGCGCTAGGCCGACGGGGTATGCCGGAAGGCAGTGCGGTCCAGCGCGTTGTTACAGTGGCGTGGATCGGGAAGTGCACGGACGTTCCGCATACAGCGGCGGTCGTGCAGTGCGTGCGCCCGTTTCAGGTTTCCTTCCCGAGGGCGGCATGATGGCGATGCGACGAGAGTTGACGATGTCGGTCGCCGACCTTGGCGGGTTGGCGGCCCTGCGCACGTGCCGATAGCGAACAGCGAAGGCTACGCGCAAGCCGCGCGCGGCGTGTGGCGTCGTGGCAGCCGTGGCGGTGCCGACGCCCCTGCCCTCGAGCGCGAGCTCGTGCGCTTCGCGACGCTCGCACCGTCGAGCCACAACACCCAGTGCTGGAAGTTTCGCGTCGAGGACCAGGGCATCACGATATTGCCAGACTTCACTCGGCGCTGTCCGGCCGTCGATCCAGACGACCACCATCTCTTCGTGTCGCTTGGATGTGCAGCAGAAAACCTCATTCAGGCGGCCTTGGCCAGCGGACTGCACGGTGAGGCTGTCTTTGACGCGACGACCAGTGCGATCCAGGTGACGTTCGCGCCCACCAGGGCCGTCTGCTCCCCGCTCTTTCTAGCGATACCCGCGCGCCAGAGTACGCGCGCCGAGTACGACGGGAGGCCGCTCTCCACCGAGGAACTAACGATCCTCGAGAACACCGGCAGCGGAAACGGCGTGCAGGTCATGCTCCTCACTGAGCATGCGGCAATGGAGCAGGTGCTCGAGTACGTCGTCCAGGGCAACACGATCCAGTTGAGCGATCACGCCTTCGTCGAGGAACTGAAGGCGTGGATTCGCTTCAACGTTTCCGAAGCGGAGCAAACCGGCGATGGGCTCTACTCCGCGACAACGGGCAACCCGTCCGTACCGTCCTGGCTGGGCCGACGGTTCTTCAGGATGCTCGTCAGGGCAAGCAAGGAGAACAAGAAGTGCGTGAAGCACGTGCGCAGCTCTGCCGGCATCGCGATCTTCACGTCGGACGGCGACGATGCGGCGCATTGGATCGAGGTCGGACGATGCGTCGAGCGGTTCGCGCTTCAGTCGACGGCATTGGGAGTTCGCACTGCCTTCCTCAATCAGCCAGTGGAGGTGTCGGCGTTGCGGCGGCAGTTCTCTGATTCCCTTGGTTTAGGAGACCGCAGGCCCGATCTCGTCGTCCGTTTCGGACGCGGCACGGCGATGCCACGGTCGCTGAGACGGCCGGTAAACGAGGTGCTTGTGCGCCCTACCGCTTGAAGCGGCGCAGCATGCGCAGGATCTCGAAGTACAGCCAGATGAGCGTGACGAGCACCGAGAACGCGAAGTACCACTCGGTCTTTGCGCTCAGGCGCTGCTTGCGCGCACTCTCGATCTCCGCGAAGTCCACGAAGAGGCACGAGATGGCAAGGCCGATGGCGAACGCGTTGATCCCGAAGCCGAGCCAGCCCTGGTCGAGAAAGGAGCCGAGCGGCACACCAATGACGCGCAACACCATCTGGAGCAGGTAGACGAAGAACAGCCCCATCATCCCGATCGCGACCTTCTCCGCGAACGTCTCTGACACCTCGATGCGCTTGGTGGCGAAGAGCGCGAAGCAGACAGCAGTCACACCGAGCGTGGCGACAGCCGCCTGCAGCGGGATGCCGTGATAGCGGGCGTTGGTCATGTACGAGATCGCGCCGATGGCGAGGCCTTCGAGCACCGCGTAGATCGGCGCGGTGACGGGCGCCGACCTGGGCGAGTACATCGTGAAGAGCGCGATGATGAATCCGCCGACGCAGCCGATGATCGCGGCGCCAAGGACGGCGTCGGGACCCTGCACCGCTGCGGTGCGCCACGTGTACGCCGCGCTCGCGATGACGAGCGCCAGCAACAGGAGCGACTTCTTCGCGATGCCGTGAAGCGACATCACGGTTCCGTCGCTGACCTGGCTCTCCGAGAGGCGTGCGATCGCGCTCCGGCTATACGTCGGGTTCGTCGATTTCTGCATAGTGAATGAGAGAGGCGGAGCACGATCGCGAACCGGCCGCAGCGGCGGTGCGTCAATCGTCTCGCGTCCCCAAAGGACGAAACGAGCCCAGCTTCGGAAACAAATGCAACGTCATGGCGCGTTCAGGCACACGGCGGAAACCGGAGTCCCTCCACGCACTCTCCAGGCAATGCCTGCGGACCGGGGACATCGGTCGTAGCTTCTGTCATGCGATCCGCCTTCCTCTTATACGGCGCCACCGGTTTTGTGGGGGAGGCCGCCGCGCGGCATGCCGTAAGCCTGGGAATGCGGCCGATCATCGCCGGACGCGATGCGGCCGCCCTCGCGAAACTGGCCGCAGCGCTTGGCATCGAGCATCGCGTCTTCGCGCTGGACGATCCGGCGCGCGTCCTGGCGGGAATCGCCGACGCGGCCGTCGTCCTTCATTGCGCCGGCCCGTTCATGCACACCGCAAAGCAGATGGTGGACGTATGCCTCCAGACAGGCGCACACTACCTCGACATCACGGGCGAGATCCCCGTGTTCGAGGCCATCGCCGCGCGCGACGCGGAGGCGAAGGCACGCGGCGTGATGCTCCTTCCAGGCGTCGGCTTCGACGTCGTGCCCACGGACTGCCTCGCGCTGCATCTCAAGCACCGATTGCCAGGTGCAACGCATCTCGCGCTCGCGTTTTACAGCGAAGGACCAGCAGGCCTGCCGCCTGGGACGCAGCGCACAGCCATCGAGCTCCTGCCGTTCGGCAATCGTGTCCGTCGCGATGGCCGACTCGATCGATCCAGCCAGGTGTTGAAGACGCGCACCATCGACTTCGGCAGCGGCCCCGTGCTCACGACACAGCTCACCTGGGGCGACGTGTTCACCGCGCACCACAGCACCGGCATCCCGAACATCGAGGACTACACGGTGTTTCCGCCGGCGGTGCAGACTCAGCTCGCCCTGATGGCGCGGTTTCGCCCATTGTTCCGCATCTCGGCGCTCCGCAACCTGCTCAAGCGCCGCGTGCGGCCCGGTCCTTCAGCGGAGCGTCGCGCGCGCACGGTGACGCACGTGTGGGGCGAGGCGCGCGACGGCGCTGGACACGTGGTGTCGGCGCGGCTGCACGGGCCGGAAGCCGGCGTCGAGTGGACAGTGCGGTCGGCATTGGCCGCGGTACAGCGTGTGCTCGCTGGCGATGTGGTGCCTGGCTACCAGACTCCCGCAACGGCGTACGGCGCGGATTTCGTGATGGAGACGGCCGAGGTAACGCGCGAGGATCTGTGAGGGACTCGAATGAAGGCGCGTAAGACGAAAGCGGGCGATCATCAGTCGATGATCGCCCGCCCTCGTCTCGAGTTTCCGTTCGAACACTGCAACCAATTCTTACATCGGGAACAGCATCTCCCGGTACTTCGGCAGCGGCCACAGCTCGTCGGACACCGTGAGCTCCAGCGCATCGCAGGTCTCGCGCGCCGCGGCCATCGCATCGGCACCGGATGACGTCAGCAGCTTCGCCTGCTTCGCTGGCTCGTCGTGCAGGCCTTCGGCCGCATCGATCGCGTCACACAATGCAGCACGACGCGCACGGAGCTGCTCGATCTTCTCGCCGACCTCGTTGGCCGCCGCGATCTGTGGGACGTTCAAGATTCCCGCCGACACCGCATGCGCCGCGGATGCCGCCAGCGAGCCGGAATAGGCGAACGCCGCCGGCAGGATGTACGTGTCCACCAGCTCCTTCATCGTGTGCATCTCGATGAGCATGTCCTTGATGTAGCGCTCGAGCCGCACGTGATAGCGCGACTCCAGCTCCACACGCGTGAAGATGCCGAGCTTGGTGAGCAACGTCTTGGACTGACGCGTGTTGAGCTGATCCAGCGCCTCGGGACTCCGCTTGAGGTTGAGCAGGCCGCGCTTCTGTGCCTCCTTGAGCCACTCCTCCGAATAGTTGTTGCCCTCGAAGCGAACGGCCGCGCTCTCCTTGAATGCTTCACGCACCACTGCGAGCACTACGTCGTCCACCGACTTCCCGCGCTTGAGACTGCCGCGGATCTGCTCCGTGATCTCGCCCAGCGCTTCCGCAACGGCCGCGTTGAGCAGCACGATGGGGAACGCAATGGACGCCGAGGAGCCGACGGCGCGGAACTCGAACTTGTTGCCCGTGAATGCAAAGGGCGACGTGCGGTTGCGATCAGTGTTGTCCTTCTCGATCTCCGGCAGTCGCGCGACACCGAGCTTGATCATCGCCTGCGTGGCATTCGCCGAGCTCTTACCAGCGGCGATCGCCTCGATGACCTTCGTCAGCATCTGTCCCATGAACACCGAGATGATCGCCGGCGGCGCTTCGTTGGCGCCGAGGCGATGCTCGTTGCCGCTCGACGCGATGCCTGCGCGCAGCAGGCCCGCGTGGCGATGCACGCCCTTGAGCACGGCGGCGAGCATCACCAGGAACCGAAGATTCTGGTGCGGCGTCTTGCCGGGCTTGAGCAGGTTGAAGCCGTCGAGCTCCGGGTTGTCCGCGGAGATCGAAAGCGACCAATTGCAATGCTTGCCGGACCCATTGATACCGGCGAACGGCTTTTCGTGCAGCACAGCCTGGAGCCCGTGACGCAGCGCAACCTTGCGCAGCACCGCCATGGCCATCTGGTTGTGGTCGACGGCGATGTCCGTCTCCTCGAACATCGGCGCCATCTCGAACTGGCTCGGCGCGACTTCATTGTGTCGCGTCACGATGGGGACCCCGAGCTTGTACAGCTCGTGCTCCACCTCGGAGATGCAGGCCTGGATGCGCTCCGGGATGCCGCCGAAGTAGTGGTCCTCCAGCTGCTGGCCACGCGGTGGCGGCGCGCCAACGAGCGAGCGGCCCGACATGACGAGGTCGGGACGCAGCGCAAAGTGCGCGCGATCGATCAGGAAGTACTCCTGCTCGGCGCCGAGGGTGGTATAGACGCGCGTCACGCCGCGGTCGCCGAGCAGCTCGAGCAGCTCGATGGCCTTGGCGGAGAGGACGTCCGAGCTCCGGAGCAGCGGCGTCATCTCGTCGAGCGCTTCACCGTTGTAGCCGATGAAGACCGACGGGATGCATAGCGTGCGGGTGTTGCCGGACTCGACGATGAAGACCGGACTGGCCGGGTTCCACGCCGTGTAGCCGCGCGCTTCCCACGTGGCGCGAAGTCCACCGCTCGGGAAGCTCGAGGCATCCGGCTCGCTCTGGATGAGCTGGGCGCCAGAGAACGACTCCACCGGCTGCTTGTTCTCGTCGAAGCTGAGAAACGCGTCGTGCTTCTCGGCGGTCAAACCGGTCTGGGGCTGGAACCAGTGCGTGAAGTGCGTCACGCCACGGCTGATCGCCCACTCCTTGATCACCTGCGCGACGGTGGGCGCGATCTCGAGATCGAGCTTCTTACCCTGTCGGATGGACGCGACGAGCTTGGCGTACACATCCTTGGGGAGCTTGTCGCGCATCTGCCGCGCGCCAAAGGTATTGATGCCGAAGTACGACGACGTCGGGACCGAACTCGGAGCGACGCCATTGTTGCCGACGGTGCGCGGAACTCGAGCAATGAGGTCGCGGATAGTGGACTTTCTGGAGCCGGAAGCGGAGGTGGGCATGGGCACGACGGAGGCTGGTGATGGCCAAAACAGCACGGTTACTGATGCAAATTAGCTGAAAATGGCGGAAAAAGACAACGATTGGCGGTTAAAAGTGCAAACTGCGCAAATCGCGGCTTGGGAGCCCACTCGGTGCGCCCCGGCGTCGGGCGCTGTGGACGGGTGAAGGTGGGACGAAACTGAGAAACGCCGATCAAGCCGATTGAAACAGCGATATGGCCGATAGTTCGGAACTTGGGTGAGAAGGGAAGACACAAAACTGTTGCCAGATCGCGGATGCCAGGATGCGAGCGGAGCAGATCGGCCCAATCGCCTTCAAATCCGCCCCAATCGGCGTTCCCGGAATGCCGCACCGCGCCGCCGCAGCGGATCTTGATGCTGCCACCCTGACCAATCCACGCCGCGCTCCGACCTGCCCCGATCACCGATTCACGCAATTCGCTCCAGCCGCCGGAGCGCCGGTACCAACCGAGCAGTCAACCCGACGACCGCCAGCGCCGCCACCCCGCCGAGCACGACCGCACGCACCGTCCCCAGCAAACGCGCCGCCACTCCGCTCTCGAACGCACCCAATTCGTTCGACGACCCGATGAACACGGAATTCACCGCCGAGACGCGGCCCAGCATCTCCGGCGGCGTCAACATCTGCAGCAGCGTGGAGCGGATGACCACGCTGATGCTGTCCGCCATGCCACTCACGGCCAGCAGGACCAGCGATAGCAAGAAGCTCTTCGACAACCCGAACCCGATGATCGCCACCGCAAAGACCGCCACGGCGACGAGCAGGGTGCGTCCCGCGCGGGCAATCGGTGGCCGATGCGCGAGCCACACACCCATGACCACCGCGCCCACTGCCGGAGCCGCACGAAGAATGCCGAGTCCCTGCGGGCCGACCATCAGGATCTCCGCTGCAAACACCGGCAGCAACGCCTCGGCGCCGCCGAGGAAGACGGAGAACAGGTCGAGCGACAGCGCGCCCAGGATGAGCGGCTGACCCTTCACGAACCGCAGGCCCGTCAGGAGGTCAGTGGCGATGGACGTGTGGCCAACCGTGCTCGCGCTTGGCTGGTATCGCATCACCAGCATCGCGACGAGCGCCATGATCATCAGCACGACGTCCACCGAATACGCGGCGACGGCTCCCGCGAATCCGTAGAGAAGCCCGCCCGCCGCAGGGCCGAGCATCGCGGCGGTCTGCCACGTGCTGCTGCGCCAGGCGATGGCGTTCTCGAGTTCGCTGCGCGGAACGAGCTCCGTGCTGAGCGCTTGCCGCGCCGGCTGCAGCAGGCTCCGTGCGATGCCACTCACGAAGATCACCGCATACACGGGCAACACGCCCAGGCGCGTCAGCAGCTCCGGCGCGGCACTCAAGCCCAGTAGAGCCAAGGCGCATAGCGCCAGGACACCGAGCGCGACGACGGCCACCGTGCGGCGATTCCACCGGTCGGCCACGTAGCCCGCCGGCAGCGCAACGGCGATGAAGGGCATCGCTTCCGCCAACCCGATGAGTCCGAGCGACAGCGGATCGTGCGTGATTGCGTAGACCTGCCACCCCACCACGACGGCCTGCAACTGCGTGCCGAGCGTCATGGCGAACGTGCTCAGGATGTACCAGCGAAACTCCCGGTGACGGAGTGCGACGTACGCGTCGTGACGTGCCGGCGCGCCCTCCCGTTCGCTCACTACCGCTTGGCCAGCCCGGCGCGCAACTGTTCTGCATGGTTGAGGTGTGCGCTCACGGCCGGCTTGAGGTTGTTCACGAATTCGCGGAGCTCGGGGTTGCGCGCCTGCGGCGCCAGCACCGCCTCGATGGCGCCGAGCAACTCGGTGTGGTACCTGACCTCGTTGGCAGCATACGCGGAGTCGAAGCGCGCGCCCGTGAGGTCGCGCATGGCGTCCCGCCGCGTCGCGCTGTTGTCGCGGAAATCCAGGCTCACCTCGTTGTCCTCGGCCTCGATGCGGTTGAGCGACGCGATTTCATTCACACGCGTGTTGAGGATCGTGTGATCCGTCGTCATGCGGAGCGCGAACGTAGCGACCTCGGTGTTGGTGGAGCGCGAGGGGACGAGTCGCGCATACGCGAGATCCGTATTGTTGGCCGCAAGGATGATCGCGACGATGTTGCCGTCGCTCACCTTCGGCACGCCGGATGGAACCGCGGCGGTCTCCGCGCCCCCTCGGCGGCACGCCATGGCGGCGAGGAGGGACAGGCACGCGACGGCGAGGCGGGGAGAGAACGGACGCATAGGGGCTCCTGATCACGGGTGGAGTGACGTTATCCGGACACCTTCCACGGGGCTAGGGCATTGGCGTCTCGAATCTGTGCGTGGCTTCCGTGCTCGGAGGCTCGTACCTTACCAGCCGATGAATCCATCACTGCCTTCCCAGCCGTACCCCAATTCGAGCAGCGCCTCGATCGGCTCGCCGCGTGCGGAAAGGGCCGAGGGGGATGACGCGCAGTTGCTGCGGCGGATGGCAGCGGGCGACGAGCAGGCGCTGGGTGACTTTTACGACCGATGGCAGCCGCTCGTGCACGCGGTGGTGCTGCGCATGCTGCGCACGCCGGCCGACGTCGCCGATGTCGTGGAGGAGGCGTTCTGGCAGGCGTGGCGGCAGGCCGAACGCTACGAGGCGTCGCGTGGTGCGGTGCAGACGTGGCTGCTGACGATTGCGCGGAGCCGCGCGCTGGACCGCGTGCGGTCGCTCAAGCGACTGCGCGAGGAGCCGTTGGTGGGTGAGAGTGGGGTCGCGGTGATGGAGCAGGCGACGGACAGCGATCCGTCGATGGACGTGGAGTCGGCGGAGCGGCGCGCAATCGTGATCAAGGCGCTGGCAGACCTTCCTGCGGAGCAGCGGGAAGCATTGGAGCTGGGATACTTCGGGGGGCTGAGCCAGTCGGAGATTGCCGAACGGCTGAAGCAACCGCTGGGTACGATCAAGACGCGAATGCGGTTGGCGATGCAGAAGCTGCGCGACCGTCTACAGATTTTGCGCGAGGAAGCGCGATGACGCCTACCGGCATGGCACACGAGATGGCGCGCGAGGAGCTCGAGGCATTCGTGCTCGACGCGCTCGACGCAGAGGAGCGCGCTGCCGTGTTGGCGCACGTCTCGCGCTGCGTCGCGTGCCAGGTGGAAGTGTCTGCGCTCCAGGCTGCGGCGGCCCAGCTGGCGTATGTCGTCAAGCCCGTGTCCCTGCCCGACGCCCAGCGTGACCGCGTCCGCGCTCGATTGATCGCGCGCGCGAAAGCTGGTGTGGCGAGCGCTGAGCCCGCGCCACCTCCGCCGCCCGTCGTACTCATTCCGCCGCCTCGAGCCCCCAGCACCGCGGCCACCGCGGGCGACGCGGCGGACTTTCATCCGTCGCCGGCGTTCCACATCATGGTGCCGGCGGTGTCGCCGGGCGCCGAGTCCGCGCTGCATCCGCGGCGCCTGCGAGGGATGAATACGGGGCCTGTGTGGGTTGCGGTTGCGGCGAGCTTCGTCGCGCTGGTGAGTTCGGGACTGCTGTACGGGGTCATGCGCGAGCGCGACCGGCTGCAGCGAGCGTTCCAGGCCGTGGCGACGCAGCGCGCCGGCAGTGCGGAGGCTCTCGATTCGCTGCGGTTGGCCGTGGTAGACCGCGACAGGCTGATCGCCAACCTGACCGGGCCGCAGGTAGCGGTGGTGAACATGGCGTCCGGCGGTGTGCGCGCCCCGTCCGCGAGAATGTTCTGGGACCAGCCGGCGAATGCGTGGACGTTCGTGGCTCACAACCTCCCGCGGCCGAAGGCCGGGCGCATCTATCAACTGTGGCTCGTGACGGCAAACGAGAAGATCAGCGCTGGCGTGTTCACGCCCCTGGCAAACGGTGATGCCCTCGTCCGGGCGACGTATGCGCTGGCGCCCAATGCGCTGGCCGCGGTTGCCGTGACGGATGAGCCAGACACCGGCAGCGCGCAGCCAACCACCGTTCCCTTCATCGTCGGGTCAGCGCGCTGACGCCTTGCGAGCGGGGTGAGCATTGAGCTGTAGGTAACTGCGAGCTCGGAGCAGGAGCCCGAGCCGGAGCTCAGAGCCGGAGCCCAAGCTCAAGCTCAAGCTCAAAGCTCGCAGTTACAGACAGCTCAATGCTCGCAGTTCCCACCCGATCAGGGTTGCGCCGATTCCGCCGGAGCCGGGAGTTCGTCGGCCACGGCGACAGGGGCGCTCCGTCGTCCGAGGACGAGCGATGCCTCGAGCGTCGCCATGCAGAAGCCAGCCCACGCGAGTCCGACGATGATTCCCCCGATCACGTCGGACGGATAGTGCACGCCGAGGTAGAGGCGTGTAAAGCAGATCATGAGGATGAGGGTGAACGCGCCGCCAAGCGTGAGCGTTCGCGACCAGTGGTGCTTCTGGAGCCGTGCGACGAGATAGGCCACGGTGCCGTAGACTACGGTGGCGCTCATCGCGTGGCCGGAGGGAAACGAGGAACTGGCCACCGACGTGCCCCATTCGAAGAGGGTAGGGCGCTCGCGGTGAAAGATGAGCTTGAGTGTGTTGTTGAGGATGATGCCGCCGAGAGTGGAGGCAAGCAGCAGGCGCGCCGAGTGCTTGTGCTCGGTGTGCCAGAGAAAGAGCGCCGCCACGCCCACGACGACCATCACCACGGAGCCCGTGCCGAGGTAGGTGACCTCGCGCATGAAGGTGGTGAGTCCGGGCGACTCGTGCTGGTGGATCCAGGTGAGGATCGACTCGTCGTACTGCTGCGTGTAGCCCTTGCGGACGACGGTGGCGAGCTTGGCGAATGCGTACGCGCCCGCGGTGGCGAGGGCGACGCCGGCGACGAGGAAGATGCCAACCGTTCCATAGAAGGTCTTCGCGTGGCCGCCGGATTGGCGGAGCAGCGCGAAGAAGAGGTTCCAGAGGCGGCCGGCGTGGTCGCGGCGGCGGGTGCGGCGCTCGCCGCCGACTGCTGGAGGGCCGGACTGGGAGGGCGTGGGGGGGGTTGGCATTGCGCGCTGATGCTATCAAGAGCCGCGCCGTATCGCCAACGGGTTGAGCGAACGGCGGACGAACGGTTACCTTTGGCGTTCGGCGCCGTGGCCAAGTGGTAAGGCGGCAGACTGCAAATCTGCTATTCGTCGGTTCGATTCCGACCGGCGCCTCTCGCAAGTAGCTGGAATTCTCCCTGCGACGTCGAGCGCCCCGCCCACAGCGGGGCGCTTTCCGTCCGTTTGTCATCCTGAGCGAAGCCGAAGGATCTGCACTTCGGCTGTCATCCTGAGCGAAGTCGAAGGATCTGCACTTCCGCCTTGTGCGTCGGGGGCGAGCGACGCCGCCATTCCGCTGGACGGACACACCGCGTCGCGCTCGCTGCCGAGCAACAGCTGTCGCGCGCACGAGTCGCGCGCACTACGCGGCGACGCAACACACGATAGCCAACGCAATGGAGGACATCGCTCGAAGGTTCAAGGGCCGAGCGACGCAATGCGCCGTACTCGACCCCTTGAGACAACGCCTTCGCTGGGACTGTTGACGTAGGCGCTCGGAGCGGCTCAAGTCCTACTTGATCGACCAGGCGGTAGAGAGGTGGTCGGTGCCCCACGCGAAGCGCAACTCGCCCTTAGCGGGCCCAGGCTCAGTGGAGGGGATGAGCCACATGGTGAAACTCTCGACGGTCACCGGCAACGCCGTGTGGCGCAGGTCGATCCGCGCGACATCGTTGACCTGGTCATACATCGCCGACTGGCCGACGTTCTTCTGAACGATCAGCTTCCAGCCCGCTCGCCCCGGAATGGTGAATAGCACGTAGGAGCCTTTGCTGAGCGCAGCGCCGCCGAGGACGAGATCGATGTCCGTCGTGACCGCGTTCGCGCCAGTGCGCCACACCTTGTCGTAGGGGACCAGACTGTCCGTGTGCAGCGCGCGTCCGCGCAGGTGGGGCTGCCCATAGTCGAGCCGAATCATGAGCGGCTTCGCTTCCGGAGTGGCAGCAGGCGCGGGCGCGCCAGCCACGGGAGCCGGCGCCGGGTAGGAAAGCAGTACCTCGATTATCGCGTGGGTGCTGGGCGCAGGACGCAATACCTGCTGCGCATGCAGCGATCCGGCGGCGAGCATCAGCATCGGAGCGGCGATCAGGGCGGCACGAACGCTGTTCATGAGTGGCGACATTTGGGGAGAAGGAGCGGCGTGAAGGAACCTGATCTGATGCGAAGGTATGTCCGATCCGGTCCCTATCCTACCCCGCTGGCCGGGGATTGCACCGCACACGCTGGGATGCGAACGCATCGGCGAGCGGATCACCCAGCACCGCTATGCTTGGCAGCTCGATCCCCGGAAGACATTAGTTTCTATTTATATATTCGGGATGGCCGCGCACATGCGCGCCGCCGCTGACACCTGCTGGAACCGGCTGCTTGGCCACAGACGAACGCATGAGCACGGGGGCTGACACCTCACCGCGCACGAGGCGTCACGCGAACAGCGTTGAGCAACATGCGCAAGGCGGCAGCCGCTTCCCCGCGTGCCCGTTTCGGGTTGGCCGCGCGCGCGATCCACATCCCCGCTTCGTTCATCGCGCCAGAGAGGAGATGCGCCAGCGGATCGATGGGTTGCTTCGGGAGCTCGCCGGCTGCCATCGCGTCGCGGAGCCCTCCCTTGAGAAGGCCGAGGCCGTGCGCGGCGTCGACTGTGCGCCACTGCTCCCACCCCAGTACGACTGGAGCGTCGAGCAGCACGATGCGCTGGATCTCGGGGTCGGTACAGGCGTCGAGGAAGGCCAGACAGCCGGCGACGAGGGCCTCCCACGGCCCCGGCGCCTGCTCTGCGGCTCGCTCGATCCGCTCGGCGATCTCGCGGTGGAGCGCTTCGTGGACCGCGTTGAAGAGCCCCTCTTTCCCGCCGAAGTGATGGTACAGGGCGCCGCGGGTGAGGCCCGCCCGCTCGACGATCTCCTCGGCGGATACGGCGTCGAACCCGCGCTCGGAGAAGAGCGGGCGGGCGATGCCGGCGAGCGTCTCGCGGGTTACGGCGGATCGGATTTCCTGGCGGCGGGACTCCGGCCGACGAGGTGTTGACATACATACACTCCGTATGTTAGTTACATGCACGAAGTATGTAAGTTAACCGCCCGCAGCGCCGCTGCGCACTGTTCGCCTACCGCCCACTCCGGAACTTCCACATGCACCTCCAGAGCAGCTACCCGGTTCTCCTCACCGACGACCCGCAGTCCGCGTGCGACTTCTACACTGCGCACTTCGGGTTCACTCCGACGTATCAGAGCGACTGGTACGTGAGCTTGCGGCACGCCGAGGTGCCGCAGTACGAGCTCGCGTTCGTCCGCCACGACCATCCCACGGTCCCCGAGGGCCGGAGGGCGGAAGCGCGCGGTGTCATCCTCAACTTCGAGGTCGCAGACGCCACCGCCGCATGGGAGCGGCTGGGGGGCGCTGGAGCCCCCGTCCTCCTCGCCCTCCGGGACGAGCCGTTCGGCCAGCGGCACTTCATCCTGGAGGGTCCTGGGAGCGTGATGATCGACGTGATCGAGAACATCGCGCCAGCCCCGGAGTTCGCCGGCGGGTTCATCCCTGCCTAGGTCCGGAGCGCACACCGGTGCTCAGGCGACCGGACATACCTCCGGCCCCGGCGACGCGCTCGTACGCTCGGACCTGCATGACGCAATCATTTGGTCGAACGTGTATCGGCCTGACGCAGAGGAGGAACCGGCACCGCGTTCGACGCTCAGGCGCGAGCACGGCGCGCGACGCGCGCTGCGAGCAGCCGCTTTCGTAGTCCGTCCAGCTCCGCCCGAAACAGGAGCCTCGCTTCGTCGCTCAACCAGAGCGTTCGCTCCGCCAGCCCCGCATGCGCAACCAACTGCACCGCGTCGATCGCAAGTTCGATCGTCGATTCGGCAAGCGGGTCGCCTTTCTTGAGGCGCCTCGCAGCGGTTGATGTTGTATTCGCATCGAGGGAACTCTGTTTGGGCGCTGCGCGACCTTCCGCGATCGCCACGCCCTCCGCGGCCGCGAGACCTCTTATTGCGGCGATATCGAGCGTCGGGAACTTCATGCACCGGCGAAGCGCCGAGAGAATGTATTTCTCGACGTCATCCGCCATGACGCTGTCAGCCCAGTAGGTCGCGGCCTGAATCGTCGCGTGGATGGCCACATTGACCTTTGCGTATGAACGCCGCTGCGTTGCTGATCTGGGCTCCTGGCGAAACACCTCCTTCGCGAGTTCGCCGGCGAGCTCACGTGCTGCGACAACCAGCATCGACCAGCCGCACATCGTTTCGTAGCGCCAAATACGCGGGACGAGCGCCACCGTTCCTTCGGCCGCGGCGCAGACCTTGGTATACGACAGCGTGGCGGCCGAAATCTCGCGGGCGGCTGCGAAATGCAGCTTCGAGACCGAGTTGAACAGGGTTGCCGTATCCAGGCGTGCGAGGTCGCAGTGTATCACCACCTCGGCGGAGCTTGCCAGCCACCACAAGGCGCTCAGGTCGTCGCGTACGCCCTCGGCGCTGACGTCAACGTCGAACACGCCGCGAGACCCCGTGGCATAGCGCGCCAGCCACGCCTGCGGAGCGCCCGTTTCGCGCATGAGCTTTGGGGTGACCCGTGCCAACCGGCATGACAGCATTGCGTCGAGCACAATCCTGAATACGGGATCGAAGGCCGTGGCGGCGATGTCGGCATCGGCCCATGGCGCGCCGGGCCCAGTCGTGGCGTGGCCTTCGGGAGGCGCGTCGGCACGGTCAATGGGAATCCAGAATCGCGCGTGCTCCACCGCCTCCCTCGCGGCCCGCGCGAGGTACTCGGGGTGAATGCTGTCGCGGCCATTCGTCGGACGACCTTGAGTCATGCCAATCGCGTGCGGGATGAGGCGGGGATCTCAGACCGCCCGCGTCAACGAGAGGTCGTTGTTGATGCGCGTGGGACGGACCAAGGCGCACGGAGCGAATCGGCTGTTGTCCGCAAACAAAGTCCGCGCCCTTGATCGTTCAAGAACATCGCGCCACTCGCATCACTTCACATCTCGACGCGACCCATAACAGAGTCCGACGAGCCTAAAAAGAATGCAGCGACTGGCCGGCCACAGATCGCCGCCATACGTTCGACGCAAGACGGTAAGCGCCACGTCATCCCAGACTCGAATACGCATGGCCATCGAGCAAAACGGCTCCGTGAAAAGCGCTCCAGCGGCACCGAAGCTGCTGGACTGCGTGCGCAGCATCCACGAGATTGCGCCCGATCAGTTGCCAGGGTGCACCGTGTTCGTGCACTACAACGGCCCCACCGATCAGTTGAGTGCCGTATCGATGGGCATGGCCGTGCTGGACCCAGGTGGATCTCCGCACGAGGCCCATCGGCATCCAGAAGAAGAGTTCCTGCTCGTCGCCTCCGGCACCGGCGAGATTGCATGCGGCGACAGCAGCACGCACGTTGGGCCGGGATCGGTGATGTACTGCGCCGGCAACACGCTGCATGGCATCATCAACACCGGTGTGGTGCCGCTGACGTTCTACTGGTCCAAGTGGATGGCGAAGGCCGTGTAGCTGCGTGCTCGACACCGGTCGGCAACTCCGGCCTGGAGCACTCGACGTCCTCGAACCGGCGCATGGCAAAAGGGAAGATCGGGTTCCGTATCGCCATCGTGGCGGTGGTGGCCGCGATGCTCGCAATCGCGGCGATGGCGCTCGGTTTCGGCATTCCCGCGCGCGCGGCACTCGTCGCCCTCGTGTGCCTGGTGTTGTGGCTCTCTGGTTGGGTGCCGCTGTGGGTTCCGACACTCATTCTCTGGTGCGCCACGCCGCTGTTGCTCGGCATCACGGACCCGCGCTTTGGTGCCATTGCCGTGCTGCGATGGTCCATCGATCCGGTGCTCGCGCTGTTCCTCGCCGGATTTGCGCTCGCCGCGGCGGCGCAGCGTCAGGGCGTCGACGTGCGACTGGCCGCATTCGCGCTGCGCAAGTCCACGGGGTCGCCATCGCGACTCGTCGGAGCGGCCGCATTCACGACGGCTCTGCTCTCGATGTGGATGTCGAATGTCGCCGCGGCGGCGCTCATGCTCAATGCATTTCGCCCCATATGGGCGCATCCGCAGGCGACCGGCGCATTGCGTTCGTCGCTCTTGCTGGCCATCGCGCTCGCGGCTGACGTTGGCGGTATTGCGACGCCCATCGGCACGGGCGCAAACGGCATCGCCATGGCCGCGGTCGCGCACACCCGGCCCATCAGCTTCCTGCACTGGATGGCGTTCGGCGTGCCACTGGCACTCGGACTCACCGTCGCCGCTGTCGCACTCGTTCTGCGTCGTCTTCGCGCCGCTGCCGTGGGGCTGCCCGCCGCAGAGTCAGACGCACCGACGGAGGGGCAGGGACCTACCACGTCCCTTGGCCTGATCTTCATGCTCACGGTGCTCCTCTGGCTCACCGAGCCGCTCCATGGTATCGCGTCGTGGCGCGTGGCACTCGGCGCAGTCGCCGCACTGTTGCTCCTGCGCGTACTTCATCTGCGGCACCTGCTTGGGCTCGACTGGAGCACGCTGCTGCTCGTGGCCGGCGGCATCGGCGTCGGTGCGCTGCTCGAGCAGTCCGGGCTCGTTGCGGACCTCGCCTCGCGGCTGCCACTCGCCACGGCGCATCCAACCTTGCGCCTGCTGGTGCTCTGCCTAGCGAGCGCCACGCTCTCGGCCCTCATGAGCAACACGGCGACGGCGGCACTCCTCATTCCGCTTGCCGCCGCCATCGATCCGGCGCCCTCCACGGCAATCATCATCGCTGTGGCCGCGTCTCTGGGCATGCCGTTCGTCATGAGCACCCCACCAAATGCCATGGCGGTGTCGGCGGGGCTCGGTCCACGCGAACTACTTGGCCCGGGACTTCTCATCATGCTCGCTGGGTGCGCGCTCATCGCGCTCACGGGGCCGTTGGTGTTGCGAGCGGTCGGGATCCCATGAGCAACCGCGCGTATCGCGCTCGAGCCGTCAATCATCTGCAAGCGTGAGCGTCGCGACGATGGCCTCGTGATGAAGCCGCGCGTTTAACTCGAGATCACGCCACCCCTCGCAACGAGTGCCTAGGTGCCGACGCGAGACGCTGCCGACGCAGCAGCAGCCATCGACGCAACGGTGGCATGCCGACTCTCGTGGTCGAGTAGCCACCGCTTCCGCCTCGTTCCACCCGCGTAGCCCGTGAGCGCACCGTTCGCGCCGACGACGCGATGGCAGGGCACCACGATGGCAACAGGGTTCGCGCCGTTCGCACTCCCAACCGCACGGCTCGCCGCGGGCCGGCCAAGCCCCGCCGCAAGTTGCCCGTAGTTCATGCTGGTGCCCGCTGCAATCCTCCGCAGCGCGCCCCAGACCTCGCGCTGAAACGCCGTACCGCCAGTGGCCACGCGTATGGATTCGATCGCGTGCAGGTCGCCATCGTAGTAGTCGCTCAGCCGCTGCGTCACCATCGCCGGCGCCGCGCACTCCGTCAGCGTGAACGTGCCGTAGTGCAATCGCAGCAGTCGATGCATGCGCGATTCGAAATCGGCAAAATCGAGAGAACGCAGCGCGCTGTCGTCGTCGGTGACGAGCAACACCTCGCCGACCGGCGACGACTGCCGCGCGAGCCGTAGGTGCATGGTCGCCTCGCGCGCTCGCGGTTGGTGTTTCACGCTGGATTGGACGTCCAATGTGTTCGCAGCTCGGAATTGAACACTTGCCAACGCTCTTCGGGAAAGAATAGCCGCGCACCATCGAGCTCCACACGTCGGCGCGTACCGGGAATCGTCTGCGCAAGCCAACGGGACCACTTGACGTCAAAGTACACGTCATCGGTTCCCCACACGATCAACGTGGGTGCCTCGAGCGTCTTCAGCTGCGCCTCGACGGCTATCGTGTGCGAGGAATCGAACGCAGCGAGGAACCGCTCCAGATCGCGCGTGCGCTGCGCACTCGCGACATGCGGTTGCAGGTAGACCTCGATCGCCTCGTCGCTCACCGTCGCTGCATTCTCGTACGCGGGGCCGAGTGCGTTGGCGGAGCGGTAGAACTCCTTGTCGGAGAGCATGGCGTCCAACGCGCCGCGGAGGCCGCCCGCCGCAGACGACGCAAGGAAGGGCTTGAATGCCTCCGGCGGCCAATTGTCGTGTGTGTCGCAATCGGTCAACGTCAGGCTGCGCACGCGATGCGGATTCATCGCCGCAAAGATCAGTGCGATGCCGCCCCCGCTGTCGTTGCCGACGAGGTCGACGCGGTCGATGCCCATCGCATCCAGGAACTGCTGCAGCATCACCGCGTTCGCGGTCACCGTCACGTCCTGAGTCGGCGCGATCTCCGTGGCGCCATGCGCCAACAGGTCGACGGCAATGCAACGCCGCATCGTGCGCAACTCGGCAACTGGTGACGCCAGAGGTAGGCGTTCAGCAGCACGCCTTGCACGAACAGCGCGACGGGCCCCTCGCCCTGCTCCACGTAGCTGATGCGGCCCGATGGAGTGTCGATGGACCGCTGTTGGGTCTCGTAGTCCTGTGCGCTCAGGACGTCGTGCTTGGTTGATGCCATGATCCCGTAGGGAGAGAAGTGAATGCTCGACGCGTCGCAGCAGGCGAACGCCGTCGGGACCATGTTTAGGCTGATAGTGGCGCGTCGGCCATACCCTCGCAGGTCATGGTCGCGACGACACGATTCTCATAGCGTGTATTGGCTATCCATGTTGTCATCCTGAGCACAGCGAAGGATCTGCACCTGCCGTCCTGACGGCTTTAGCGCAGCGGACGCACGAGGGCATTCGTTGACCGCAGAGGACGCAGAGGTGCAGAGGAACGGCAACAGCAACCCTGCTTTCCTCCAGAGGAACAACAACAGCAACTCTGTCATTCTCCTTCACGTGCAGCGGTACTTCACCGTGGCAAGCAAAACAGGTCCCTCGACTACGCTCGGGACGACAGGGGCGTGTCGCCGCGCGCCAGGGCGCGGCACAGCTCCGCCGTCGCCTCGTCTGCCGGAAACGTGCACTCGATGCGCAGCTCGTCGATCGTCACGTCGCGCGACGTGCCGAACGTCGCGATGGTCGAGAAGAAGCGCAGGTCGGTGCTGCCCTTGCGAAACTGCACCGTGAGCACGGGCGGGGGCGCCGCATGCAATGAACGCTCTCGCCAGCCCGCCGGCACGCCGGGAAAGGCGAGCACCTCGTCGAGCAGCGCGCGCGCCCTCGTGTCGGATGGCGTCGCCGCGACCTCATCCTGAAGGTGGCGCACCAAATCACCCGCCACTTCCTCCCAATTCACCACGGCCGAGCGCATGTCGGCGGGGTCGAAGAACTGTCGCAGCATGTTGGCATGCGCGCTGCCGCCGATCAGGAAGTCGGCGACGCGCAGCGCGGCGCTGTTCGCCATCAGGATGTCCCACCGCCGGTTGAGCACGAACGCCGGATATGGCTCCTGGTGCTCGATGATGAAATCGATGGCGCGGCGCACCTGTGCCAACGCCGGCGCGTCGAGGTTGGTCTCGGTGTACTCCGGCGCGTAGCCGGCCGCGAGGAGCAGCGCATTGCGTTCACGGAGCGGCATCTCGAGCGCCTCGGCGAGCCTGGCGATCATCACTCGACTTGGCTGCGCCTTGCCAGTTTCGACGTAGCTCAAGTGCCGCGACGACGTCCCTGCCTCGAGCGCGAGATCCAGCTGGCTGACACGCCGCGCGGCGCGCCATTCCCGGAGCAACGCGCCGATATGCGCCACGGGTGTCGGTGACGGCAAGCGCTTGAAGCGCGACGCGTGTGTGAGAGCCATCAGTCAATCGTCCGTCGAAAAAGGGAACAGTCACACTCAGCATACCGCACCGGCGCGCTGCAAGACCATGACCTCCGAGGTCATGGCTCCTTGACCCGCGACGTCATTGATCGTGCGCACCACTCGGCGCATCGTGACGCTCCACTGGAGAATCTTCAAGGAGAGGTCATGGACCGACGAGAATTCGCAACAGCGGCCGCGCACATGCTCGCACTGGGTGCGCTGGGGGGAGGTGTGCCGAGTCCGTCCCGCGCCGGACTGACGACAGCGGCCACCAGCACGAGCGGCGAGATGGACGCGAGGGCATTTCACGCCGAGCGCCGGTATGTCCAGACGTCATTCGGAAGGATCGCGTACGTGGAGCGAGGGTCGGGAGAAGCCGCGCTGTTCCTGCATGGCTTTCCGCTCAACGGCTTCCAGTGGCGCGGCGCGCTGACGCGACTCTCAGCACACCGTCGTTGCGTCGCGCCGGATTTCCTTGCTATGGGTTTCACCGAAGTGGCCGAGGGTCAAGGAGTGGAGCCAGAAGCGCAGGTGGCGATGCTGGTCGCGCTGCTCGACGCGCTCGGCATTGCGGCCGTGGATCTCGTCGCGAACGACAGCGGCGGCGCAGTGGCGCAACTGCTCGTCGTCCGTCACCCCGCGCGCGTGCGCACGGTGCTGCTGACCAACGGCGACGTGGAGACCGACAGTCCACCGGCCGCGCTCTTGCCGGTCATCGAGTTGGCGCGTGCCGGCACGTATGCGGACCAATGGCTCGTCCCGTGGCTCGGCGACAAAGCGCTCGCTCGCTCGGCGAATGGGCTTGGGGGAACGACGTTTACGCATCCCTCCAACCCGACCGATGACGCGATCGACTACTATCTAGCGCCACTCGTGAGCTCCGCGCGGCGGAAGGCGCTGACGAATGCATATGCCGTCTCGCTCGAGCGGAATGCGCTGGCGGGTATCGAGCGTGAGCTCCGGCGCTGCACCGCGCCCATGCGCGTCGTGTGGGGCACTGGCGACACGATCTTCTCGCACGCGAGCCCCGACTATCTCCACCGTTCGTTCGGTAATTCGCGCGGTGTGCGGCGAGTGGAGGGCGCGAAGCTTTTCTTCCCGGAGGAGTTTCCCGATCTCATCGCCGAGGAGGCCCGTCGGCTCTGGGGCGTGCGTTGATCGTTTACGCGGTGCGTCGTTGCGCGCCCGTCGGTTCACGGCCGAGTTTGCTTCCCAGGTCATTGTGACGCAGGCCACTGGCTTTTAAAGGAGTGCCGGGGGTATCTTGCGACGCGGCGCGATTTGTGCCCTTTTGCGATGGCTCGTTGTCGGTCTTTCTTCATCGAGGGGAAAATGATTCGTCGTTCACTCGTCCAACGTCTCGCTGTTGGCGTCACCTGCCTCGCCCTTGGCGGGTTTGTGGCGTGTAGCGAACGGTCTGTTGCGGGACCATCCGCAGTCTCGCCGGACCCTGATCGCGCATCCGGCAACTTGGTGACGTCGCTCCTCTGCACCGTGCAGGTCGCCGATGCGCAGGTGTCGTGTGGGGTCCCGTCGACCGCGGCGGACGGATCGGTCTCGAGGGACATCATCGGCGGCCAGAACACGTTCGTGAAGCTCACGTCGAGCGCCGTATCGTACAACGGCGGAACGGGACTCTTCCAGTTCGACGTGACCGTCCAGAACCTGCTCGTCGAAGCGATCGGCACCGCGGATGGCGTCACGCCGAACGTCGCTGGCATCAGGGCGTTCATCCACTCAGGGCCTGTCGCGACGGGAGGAAGCGGGGTTATCACGGTACTCAACGCGGACTCGACGGGAACCTTCACCGCGACGAACCAACCGTTCTTCCGGTACACCCAGCTCCTCGTGCAGAACGCGGTGTCCACGCCAAAGACGTGGCAGTTCAACATACCGAACACCGTGACGTCGTTCGTGTTCAGCGTCTACCTGGATACGCCCACGCAAACGCTGTTGGTGATCAACGAGCTCATGGCCAATCCGGGCGGCGGGATCACTGACGCGAATGGAGAGTGGGTCGAGCTCTACAACGCCGGTACTCGCGAAGTGAATCTCCTGAATATGTATGTTGCCGATTCTGGAAGCGCCTGGAATGCGTATCACCAGATCAGCGGCTCCGTCGTGGTGCCATCCGGCGGGTACGTCGTCCTCGGGAGAAACAGCAACACGGTCGCCAACGGCGGTGTCCCCGTCGACTACGTGATGCCCTCGACCACGCTCTTTGCCGACGGCGTGGGCGACGCATTCAGGATCTCGAAGGTGTTCGCCGGGGATACGATCGTCATCGACAACGCGACGTACACATCCGGCGCCATCAGCGCAAAGCTCGGGATATCACGGGAGCTGAAGAACCCGAATCTGGCCAACACGAACATGGATGGCACCAACTGGGACGACGCGACCGTCGGTGCCGTGTATGGTACCGGTGGCAGGGGCACGCCCAAGGCACAGAATTCGACGTTCGTACCCTGATTGCGCTCGCCGGTGTGACCAGCCGAGCCTGATCGTGGCTGGCTGGTGTGGACGGAGTCGCTCGCGCTTTTGCGGGCGACGCCGATGTTCGTGAGGATCGTGCGGTGAAGTTTTGCGGCGATGTCTGATGCTCAAGGTGCAGCGATCACGTCGAATCGGTTGAATGGCCGACCCTGACTGCGCAGCGCACTCCAACCTGAAAATTTCAATGTCCAGTTCACCTTCCGGTTCCGGTGCGTCGTCAGGCGGTCAGGCTCGTAAGCCGTGGGACGCGCCCGTGCTGAGTAAGTTGCCTCCGCTAACCGCGCTGACGCTCCAGAGTGGTGGAGCCATTCCCGGTGGCGGCGCGGGCGGCGGCACCGTCTTCTAGGATCTTCACGGCGGTCGGGGCAGGCGCCGCGCGCGCACGTCGAGCGATCAGCCGCCTCGCGCGCTGCTCGTGATTGCGAGCACCTGCCCCAGCGCCGTGGTGAGTGCCTCTGAAGCGAACGGCTTCGAGACGAACGCTTGTCGAGATCCGTTCGCGGCGCTCGCGCTCTCCACGGAGTAGCCGGACATGAAAACGACCGGTAGCTCCGGCGACTCCTGAAGCAGTACGTCAACGAGTTCGCGGCCGCCCATCACCGGCATTCGCAGGTCCGTCACGAGCGCGTCGATCACGGCGCCGTGCGACTTCCATAGAAGAAGGGCGTCGCCTCCGTGCCGCGCCTCGAGCACCGTGTAGCCACGCCGCTCGAGGATGCGCCGGACCATCTCCCGCACGGGCGTCTCATCCTCTACGAGGAGGATCGTCCTGCGCTCCTCCAGTGTGTGCACCGCTGCGCGGGTAGCTGGCCGCGCCTTGTCCACGTCCACATCCTCGTCGCCGGCAGTGGGGATGAGGATCGTGAACGTCGTGCCTGCACCCGGCGTGCTTTCCACATGGACCGCGCCGCCGAGCTGGCGGACGATGCCGAACACCGACGCGAGCCCGAGGCCGGCGCCGGCGCCGACATCCTTCGTCGTGAAGAATGGCTCGAACACGCGGACGCGAGTCGCCGCGTCCATGCCGTGCCCGTTGTCGCGCACGCGGAGACGCACATACTGCCCGACCGCTGCCCCGTCGGATGCCGCAACGTCGCTCGCGGTGAGCGTCGTCTCGTCCACCTCGATGACGAGCGTGCCGCCAGTGCTCTGCTGGCCGAGTCGGGGCGTGAGCATCGCGTCCCGCGCGTTCACGGCGAGATTGAGGAGTACCTGCTCCACCTGCGCGGGGTCCGCGTCAACGGCGCGGTCTTCGGCCGCCACGTGCACTTCGAGCAGGATTTCCTCCCCGAGTAAGCGACGTAGCAGGCGTTCGGACCGAAGGACGATCTGCCCGAGCTGCACCCGCTGGTTGCGGAGGGGCTGTTTCCGGCTGAAGGTCAGCAACTGGCGAACGAGCGAGCGCGCCCGATCGGACGCCTGTCCGATCTCCTCAACGTCGGCAAGCACCGCGTGGTCGGCTGGCAAGCCTTCCTTGATGAACTCCAGGCTGACGAAGATCGCGGTGAGGAGATTATTGAAGTCGTGCGCGACCCCACCTGCGAGCTGACCAACGGCTTCCATCTTCTGCGCCTGACGCAAGCGGTCCTCGAGTTCCTTGCGCTCCGTGACATCCTGCATGGTGCCAGCGGCGCGCACGAGTATCCCGGCGGCATCCCACTCGACGATGCCGCGACAATGGAGGTGGCGCACGGTGCCGTCGGTCCGAACGGCGCGATGGTCGGACACCAGGGGCTCGCTGCCTGCTTGCCTCTGATTCAGCACCGCGATCACCTGTTCGCGATCGGCGGGATGCACCAGTGCGAGGTACGCCCGCAAGTCGCGCGGCGCCTGCTCCATGGTGATGCCGAAGAACTCGCAGATGCGCGGTGACCAGGTGAGCGTCGCCGAGCCGCTGTCCCATTGCCAGCGCACGAGCTGCGCGATCTCCTGCGCTTCCTGGAGCCGCCGCTCGCTCATGGCCAGTGCCTCCTTCGCCTCGATGTTCAGCAGTGCGCTGGCGGAGAGCGACGCGAGCGTTTCCAGGAGCTCGACGTCGTCGCTGCTGTACGCGGACGGCGTGTAGCTCTGCGCCATGATGACGCCGAGGACCCGAACCTCTGTGAGGATCGGCGCGCGGATGGTCGATTCTGAGCGCCGACCGGTGCCAACGAGCTTCGCCCCCTGGGCCGCCGGGTCATCTGACCGGTGGGTAACCAGCGTCTTCCGCTCCCGGATCACGCGCTCGCTGGGTGTCCCGACAATGGACACGGTAGTCGGCGGGATCGGGATGCCAGCATCGTTGCCACCCGTAAAGCTCATCGTGCGGGCGACGGGATCGTAGTGGCCAAGACTGAGGTCGCCTTCCGCCAGAATCTCGTCGGTCGCCTCCTTGAGGATGGCGACCAACTCCTCGGCCGTATGAGCGGAGACCATGCGTGCGCCGACCAGGGCCACGGCCCGCATGCGATCCGAGACGCTCCTGCCGGGCGCACCGTGCGCTCCGACATCCCCTGCTGGAGGCGTCGGAGGGGACACGGGCGTCGAGGTAGGAGTGCGCGGAGTGCGTACCATCTGCAGCCTGGTGATGGACGGCCGCGCGTCTCGCGGCTGCGGGGTCGGATCGTGCAGCTCCCGGTCGGCGCTGTACGCCGGTGAGTATCGGCAACGTGGGCACAACGCAGCACAAATGGCGCCCGCACCCGCGGATTCCTCGCCGAGCCGCTCGCTCCGGTTCTTCTGATACGGAACAGATCGGCCTCATCCGCGCCATCGGCTCCGGTCGTGTCCACCAATCGCGCGCCAACTCGCGTCACAGGGCCTCCACGCATCCCAAAGCCGAAATCCGCGACATATAAATAAGTATTACTTTATCCTGAATGGGGACGACCGGCCGCGAGCACCGAGTTGGGTACGCCATTTGAATGGCACTGCGTCATGGCCGTTCGCGAATTCACCGACCGCAAGGGCGTAGACTGGCAGGTGTGGGATGTCACCCCCTCGCATTTTCACCCCGTCACACGGGGCGAGGATTACATGGGCAGCCTCCAGGACGGGTGGCTCGTGTTCCAATCCGGCCCCGACAAACGGCGGCTCGCGGCGCCGTATCCGGCCGACTGGGCCACCATGCCGCTCGCAGAGCTCGAGGCGCTCCTCAAGCGCGCCCTCACCGTCATCCGACGATCCTCGCGGTCTGGGAGCGGCGCTCGACGCGCTGCATCCGCCGCCGAGATCGAACTGGGGGCGATCACCGAAGCCGATGCACGACTGACCTTCCAGAGCCCCGGCGGACGCGAGTGGGCCGTGCGCATCCACGAATGCCTGGATCGCGAAGGCGCAGAACAAGTCGTGCTTCGCTTCACCGCGGAGGACGTCGTCGTGGAACTGGAGCACTGGCCGAGCGACTGGCGCGACGCGTCGGTGGAACGGTTCGCGATGATGCTGCTGGACGCCAATCCCCCACGCCGGCTGCCCAAGGGCCGCGGCCCGCAGCGCCGCCGCGACGACCGCGGCGACTAGGTCGCAGACCCGCACGACGGCGAACGTCGGCCTTGACGAAAGCGGACGAAATCGAGAAGTACCAGCTTCCCGACCTCCCCGCCCATGAAAATCGCCCTTCTCGTCATCGCGTCCCTCGTCGCGCTCCTGGTCGTCGTCGTGGCGGTCGGCTTCAGCCTGCCGGTCAAGCACCGCGTCGCGCGGCAGGTCAACCTGCGCTCGTCGCCCGACTCGGTATTCGACGCGATCACCAAGCCGCTCGAGTTTCCCGCGTGGCGGTCCAAGGTGACCAGCGTCGAGATTGTCACGTCGCCCACGGGCGCGCTCAGCTACCGCGAGCTCGGCAGCGACGGACCCATCCTCTTCGAGGTGGACGAATCCGTGCGCGCGAGTCGGCTGGTCACCCGCATCGCGGACAAGTCATTGCCGTTCGGCGGAACGTGGACGTTCGAGCTGTCGCCCGCGCCCGGCGGCACCACGCTTCGCATCACCGAAGACGGCGAGGTGTACAACCCTCTCTTCCGCGTTGTCTCCCGCTTCGTGATGGGCCACCACGCGACGATCGAGACCTATCTCTCGGATCTCGGTAAGCGGTTCGGCATGGCGGGCCGTATTACACCCACGTGATATTCCCTCACACTTCATTTACGGAGAAGCACCGATGCGACGTACCTCTGTAGTTATGCTGGCCATGGCAGCACTGGCAGTCGCGGGCTCCACCGCCACCGCGCAGTCAAAGTCGTTTGCGGGGAGCTGGACGGTCATCGTCGACCCCGCCGCGCCAGCACCCGCGGCAGGCGGACGTGGAGGTCGCGGCGGCCTGGGACAGGCAGCCACCATCGTGCAGGACGACAAGACGATCACGATCACCCGCACGACGCAGATGGGCGAGATCAAGTCGGTCTACAAACTCGACGGCACCGAGAGCAAGAACACCATGACGATGGGCGAGAATTCCTTCGACCAGCTCTCCACGCTCAAGTGGGAAGGCGCCAAGCTCGTCATCACCACGACGTCGAACTTCAATGGCACCGCGTTCACGAGCACGATGGCACTGTCAACGGACGACGCGGGCAACCTCGTCGTCGATGGAACGTCGCCCGGCCGTGGTGGCGGTGCGCCGACGACCACGAAGATGACCTACAAGAAGGGATAGTCCGCAACGCATGAGACCATCCCTGCTGTTCATCGGTGCCGCCGCCGCTACCGTACTCGCGGCGGCGAGCATCCACAGCGCCGCACCATTGGGCGCCGCGCCTGCGGTGGCGGTGGACAGCATTTCCAGTCCCGCCGCACCCGGCAGCGCCGAGCCCAACTTGACGCTCGGCGCCGACGGTCGGGTGTACATGTCGTGGCTGGAACCTGCAGCGGACTCGAACACCGCGCTCCGGTTCGCGGTACACGACGGCGCAAAGTGGTCCACGCCGCGCACCATCGTCGCGCGGCGGGACCTGTTCGTGAACTGGGCGGACTTTCCGTCGCTCCAGGTATTGGACGGCAATCGCCTCGCGGCGCACTGGCTCCAGCGCAACGGGCGCGGGACGTACGCGTACGGCGTGCGCATCGCCCACTCGAAGGATGGTGGCGCAACGTGGGGCGAGCCAGTCACTCCGCACAGTGACTCGTCGCAGACGGAACACGGATTCGTCGCCATGTGGCGCGAGCAGAAGACACTGGGCGCCGTGTGGCTGGACGGCCGCAAGTTCAACAAGCAGGGGCACTCGCCGTCCAATGAAATGATGCTCATGACGACCAGCTTTGGCGCCAACGGCGCGCAGGGGCCCGAGGTCCGGCTGGACGAGCGCACCTGCGACTGCTGCCAGAACGCCGCCGCGATGACGAGCAACGGGCCAGTCGTCGCCTACCGCAACCGCACCGCCGACGAGATTCGCGACGTCTACGTCACGCGCCGAGTGGCGGGCAAGTGGACCGAGGGCGCGGCGGTGCACGACGACAAGTGGAAGATCGCCGCATGTCCGGTGAATGGACCGGCACTCGCGGCGGCGGCGAACCGCGTGGCGATCGCATGGTTCGCGGCGCCGAACGACAGCGCGCGGGTGAACGTGGCGTTCTCCACCGACGCTGGCGCGACGTTCAGTGCGCCGGTGCGTGTGGACGACGGCAAGCCAGCGGGCCGAGTGGGCATGGCACTGCTGTCGAGCGGCGACGCACTGGTGACGTGGGTGGAGCGGATCGGCGGCGACACCACTGCCGTGCGCGTGCGCCGCGTGGCGCGCGACGGCACGCGAGGCTCGGCCGTGACCATCGCGCCGTCATCCGCGGCGCGAGCGAGCGGATTTCCTCGGCTGGCGGTGACCGGACAGCACGTGATGTTCGCGTGGACAATTCCCGGACGTCCGTCGATGGTGCGGGTTGCGCGAACGCCGGTCTCCACGCTGCGATGATCCACTGGCGCGCGGCGGCTGTCGCAGTGCTGTTCGGTTTCGCCGCATGCTCACCGAGCGACCCGCCCGCAGGGGGCGGTGACGGTCGCGTGGAAGTGGGGTTGCCGGTGCCCGCGTACTCGACGGTCTCGATCGCGGGCGACTCGGTGTCGCTGGCCGGGCAGCGAGGCAAGGTCGTGTTGCTCAACATCTGGGCGACGTGGTGTCATCCCTGCCGCGACGAGATCCCAGAGCTCCGTGCCATTCACGCCCGCTATCGCGACCGCGGCTTCGAGCTCATCGGCGTGAGCGTGGACACGGACGGCGCGGACGAAACGATCCGCACGTTCATGACGGAATTCCAGATGACCTATCCCATCTGGCGCGATCCTGACGAACGCATCTCCACACAGTTCCTCACGGTCGGCGTGCCAGCAACCTTCCTCATCGACCAGCGCGGCGTGCTGCAGTGGCGCAGGACGGGCCCCATCGCGCCGAATGACACGTCGCTCGCCGCGGCGATCGAACGCACCTTGGGGTCCTGACCGTGCAGGGCACCGCCATTGGACTCGGCGTCAGCTTTTCTGCCGGCGTCCTCAGCTTTCTGTCGCCGTGTGTGCTGCCGCTCATCCCGAGCTATGTCAGCTTCATCACCGGCATGAGTCTCAACGACGTGCAGCGCTCGCGGCGCATCGCGCTCGTGCATTCGCTGCTCTTCGTCACGGGCTTCACGATTGTCTTCCTGCTGCTTGGCGCAACGGCCACCGTGCTTGGCCGAGTGCTGCTCCAGCAGCGCGATTGGGTAGGCCGAATCGGCGGCGTGCTCGTGATCGTGCTCGGCCTCTACTTGCTCGGCGTGTTCAACATCGGTGCGCTAGCGCGCGACCGCCGGGTGTACATCGCGAACAAGCCGCTGGGCTACCTGGGCACGCTCCTGGTCGGCATGGCGTTCGCTGCCGGTTGGACCCCGTGCGTAGGCCCGATCCTCGGCGCTGTGCTCACGTACGCGGCGAGCTCGGCGGATCTCAACCGCGGCTTGTTGCTGCTGTTCGCGTATTCCCTGGGCTTCGCCGTGCCGTTCCTGCTGGCCGCGGTGATGATCGACCGGTTCATGACGCTCTTCCAGCGCTATCGCGGAGGGCTGGTGTGGATGTCGCGGATCTCCGGGGCGCTGCTGATCGTGGTCGGCGTCATGATGATCACGGGCAGCATGACGATGATCACGCAGTGGCTGCAGGCATGGACACCGGAGTTCTTGAGGAGCCGAATTTGATCAAGAACTACGAGCTTTGAGCTGTTAGTAACCACGAGCTTTTAGCCGGAGCCGGAGCTCGGGGTCAGAGTCGGGGGTCAGAGTCGGGGGTCAGAGTCTGGTGGCCTTTCGCCGCGCCTCGGACCAGAATCGCCCGCGACTCTGACCCCGACTCTGACCCCAACCGCGGCAACTGCGAGCTCACGCTCGCTGTTACTGACAGCTCAAAGCTCTTGGTTCCCGCCCGCTACTTTCTCTTCCAATCGATCATCTCGACCATAGATATCATCCCCAAAGAAGAGTTGCCCGTCGCGGTAGTACGACGTGAAGTACACGATGTACACCGGGATCTTCTGCGGCACCTTCACCTGCTGATTGTCGCTGCCGCTGTTCATCGCCTGCTGCACGCGGTCGGCATCCCAGCCCAGCACCCACTGCGCCAGCTCGGCCGGCTTCTCCAGGCGAATGCAGCCATGGCTGGCGGCACGGGCTTCCTGCTTGAACAGCGCCTTGGCCGGCGTGTCGTGCAGGTAGATGTTGAAGTCGTTGGGAAACAGGAATTTTACGAGACCGAGGGAATTCTTCTCGCCCGGGCGCTGCCGGATGCGACGTGTGCCGCCGTCGTTGTACCACTCCATGTTCTCGGCCGCGAGATACCCTGGATTCGACGCAAGCTTGGGGACGATCTCCAACCGCTGGATATCCGGCGTGATGTTCCAGTACGGGCGAAACGCCACCGTTTCCATCGAGTCGCTGAACACGGGCGTCACGCGTCCCTCGTACTCTGCACCCACCACCACCTTCATCGACAGCACCTTCTGCCCGCTGTCGTACGCATCAAGGCGGAACGCGGGGACGTTCACGTAGACGTACCGCGAGCCAAGGGACCGCGGCAGCCAACGGTGCCGCTCGAGATTCGCTCCGATCTGCTTGGTGCGGTCCGCCGCGGAAACGTTCAGCTCGGCGAGCGTGGCCTTGTCGAGCTTTCCGCTGCGCGGCAGGCCGTGCCGCTCCTGGTACCGCGCGATGAGTGCGGGGAGCGCGCCGGTGGTGCTTGGCACCGCGGCGGCTTTCGTCCTTGCAGACTGATTGGGCAACGGCGCGGCCGTGGACAGCGAGTCGGCGCCACGTGTGTCGTCGCGCGCGGAGTCACCCGCCGCGAGCTCCGTGGTAATTCGCGCTTCGAGCTCCGCAGCCGGTATCGACGCGGTGACGGGTTGCCAGCCGCCGTCCGCGGCGATTTTCCGGTAGCGCATGAACGCCGCCTGGAGCGACGTGTAGTCCGCGTCCTGCGGCGCCATGGCGGCGAACGACTCCTTCAGGTTCGGACTCTCGATGCCCAGCACGACGGCGCTGTCGAGCTCCTTCGGCATCGCTGGGATGTGCCACGCCTGCGACATCGTGCGCGGGTCCACCTGACCGACCAGCATGTCGGCAGCGTACGCCACATACGCCGACGTGAGCAGCACGTCAGCGTCGGCGAGCGTGCCGGCAGACGCGGTATCGGTGAGGCGTGTGACATTGACCAGCGTGGCGATCTCGCTCACGGGATACGCCGTGGTGTCGAGCCCGTGATCAGGTGCCGTCCGCAGTGCTTCGAGCAACGCGTCGGCGCGGTCCTTCACGCCGTCTTTCTCCAGCCAGAGCGGCGAGTTTCCGAATACGGCGTACACGGCGCGCACGCGCTTCCACCGGTCCGGCGTCACCCAGCTCGGCCGGTCTTCACGCCCGATGCGCGCCGCGATGGCCGGCTGGAGGTTCGCGAGCGGAACCGCGAGCACCTTGGTGACGCTTCGCGGTGAATACTTTGCGGCGCGCTCGCTCGTGCTGCTCTTGCAACCATCCAGCACGAGAAGCGAAAGCGCAGCGGCAAGACACGCGGCTGGGAAGCGCCGCTTGGAGAGTCCGGTCATGACAAACGGTGTCTGGGAAGGGCGCGAGCGACGTGCGCGCGCACCCTCTTCATAGTCATGTCTCGTGCCGCGTGGACGGCCTCGGCGTTACCGGATGGAAAAGGTGATCGCGAAGAGTGGCTGCGCTGCAGTGGAATCCACGCGGTCGAAGCGGTCGGCCTCGAACTGCCGGTTGACGCGATTGCCTGCGGCGTCCTCGAGAATCGACAGCACCACCAGCCGATGCTCTCCTGCACGCCACGGCACGGCGGGTGAAAACCGCCACGTCCGCTCGCCCGGCTCGACCTCGATCGTTCCTTCCAGCTTCCGTCCGCTCGCGGTCTCGACGCCAAGCGCGCGTCGCAGCAGCCCGTGGTCGAGTGGCTCCGGAAAGCGGACAACGAGCTTCTCGACGGTGCGCGCGCCAGGCGAGCTGATGCGCCAATCGTCCAGCCGAATGGGCTGGAGATCGGCCGGCCCGGCGCGCAGCGCGTGCGCGAATGAGGCGCCGAGCAGGGCGCCGCGTCCGTCGCGCCAGGTGGAGTCGATGCGCAGCGTGTACTCCCGCCCACTCGACAGCGGACGACCCATCTGCTCGTTGGGCAGGATTCCGCGCTTCACACGACCGGGGTCGAGAAAAAGCGTATACCGCGTGCGGTCCTGGTTCCAGAAATCGCCGTCGACGGGAAGAAATGCGCGCTGCACTTCGACGCCCTTGTCGTCGAGCAGGTGCACGAAGCCGATCGCGCCGTCACGCGACATGGGCGCAGAAAACTCCACGTAGAGCCGCAGCAGGTTCTCCGGCACGACATCGGTGCTCGGCAGGACGCGCAGCACGCGCGTGGCCACGCCAGCGGCGCGCGCGGGAATCATCAGCGTGTCGCGACGGCGCGAGCTGCCAATGGACACCGTGTACGCGCGCCCCACGTCGAGTGGAAACTGCGGCGTGAATTCGAGCGCGGTGTCGGACGTCGCGTACTTGCCGGCGACGGCCACCGAATCCATGCCGGCCACCGAGACGGTGAACACTGAGCGCGGTTTGCCGCTCCACTCGCGCAACTGGCTCGCCGCGCGCGCCTTGAGCACGAGCGTCGCCGCGTCAACGCCGCGCGATGTGTCGAGCACCACCGCCAGTCGCTGTTGCGACGGTGGCGGCGCGTCGACGCAGGCGCTCACGCCAAGCATCACCGGCAGCGCGACAGCGTGAAGACGAACGCACCCTCGGCGCAGGACGCCGAGGGTGCGACGGGTGGTCGAGGTCATGAGCGCTGCGTTACGGCAGCGTCACCGTGTCGAGGTTGAGTGCGCCGGCGGCCGTCTTCACGAGCATGACGGCGCGTAACGCATCGAGCTTGTCCAGCTGCTGCACGCCAGTGAGGCTGGCGATGGTCTCGTACGGAACGCCGGCGGTGCCGCTGGGCACTGGTGCCGTGATGCCCGGCTGCGACGCAAAGCCTTCCGTGGCGATCTTCATCACGCCGCGGCTGGTGTTGGACATGAGGAGGTAGTCCTTGCCGTCCTTCTGGTACACGATCATGTCGATGGGCCGGTTGCCGGCGCCCAGCTCCGCGATGGTGGTGCCGGTGATCTTGGCGCCCGGTGCGAGGGACGACACGGGAAACTTCACCAGCGGCGTGCAGAGGTAGCCGGCGATGAGGCTGGGTACGCCGCCGACGGTGTATGGAACGAAGGTATAGACGGGCGAGCGGGTCTCGAGCCTGCCGTGGTTGCCGTGAAAAATCTCGACACTCGTGCCGCGATCTGCCGAGGCGAACGGGTAGGCGAACGACCACAGTTTGGAGGAGAATTCTTCGTTGGAGAGGCCGGCCACGTACAGCCGGCCGTCCTGGTACGCCATGTCGGTGACGGATTGCGTGCGCGGATTGCGATTGCTCGCTGGCGCGGCGTCAGGTGCGTTGGGAATCGCGACGCTCGTGAACTTGAGCGCCTCGGTGGAGAGGATCTCAAGCTTGCCTGCGCCATCGAGGCGGAGCAGCACGGGCTTGGAGTCAGTCCCCTTGCCGCGCATGACCGCGAGGTAGCTGTTGCCCGACCGCGGATCCACGGCGAGATCGGCGATGGTGATCTCGGTCGTGGCGGTGCCGAGCATGCCGGCGACCTGCGCGTCGAGTCCTTCCACGGACTTGGTGCCTTTGACGCCAGGCGATGCCGGCAGTTCCAGTGCGAAGATCGCTGCGGCCTGTGGATCCGCGGCGTAGAGGATGCCCGCGGGCCCGAAGGCGAGTGTGCCGACCGACTGGAACGTGGGGCCCACGCTGGCGACGGGCGATGATGTGGGGTTGGGCGTGGCCGCGACGGCGGCGACGAGCAGCGCGGCGGTCGAAATGGAGAGCAGGATCTTCATGGCATGCTCCTCGAGTGATTGTCCGTTGTCATCCTGAGCCCTTCGGCTGCGCGCAGGGTGAACTTCGCGATGGATCTGCACGTGCGTTGTGAAGGTGCAGATCCTTCGCCGGTGGCTCAGGATGACAAAGACGGTGGCTCAGGATGACACCGTGACTACGAGCCGACCGTGAAATCCGCTGCGGCGCTCGAGGTTCCCCATTCGACGCGGAGCGTGCCGCCCGACTTTGTGGGATCGATGCTGAAGGTCACGAGCTCGGCGGCTGTCTTGGCCTTGCCGGCCTTCATTGGTGCGCGGCCAAGCTCGAGGTCCTTCTGGTAGGGCACGCCCCACTGGCCGGGCGCCTTGAGCGTACCGAAGACGATCTGCCATTCCTTCTCGCCAGGAACCGTGTTGATGGTATAGGTGCCGGGCTTGAGCGTGAACGTACCGAACGTCAGGGGCTTGTCGGTGGTGATGGTGGAGGCTTCGTCGGCGCCGGTGCGCCACGGAGCGCCAACGGGCATCATCTTCGACTCTTCGCGGCCCTTCAGCGAAGGACGGCCGTACGCGATGACGATATTCGCGCCATTGATCGTCCATTCGGACTTCACGTGCGCGCTGCCGCCGCGACCCATCGCGGTCTGGGTGGTCTTCTGCGCAAAGGCCGGTGTCGCGAAAACCGTCGCGACGATGGCGGTCGCGAACAGGGTACGTGAGGCGAGCTTCATCATGGACATCGTGGGAAGAAGGTTGATTGTCGTGCGTGGTTGGTCGCCCGGACCGCGTAGTACGCGTCCGGGTGCCGCGTCGCTGTGCCGCTCGTGGCGGACGACCTCTACACCGCTCGCGAAGACGCGGTCCACCCTGCGATCTCGACCGGACTGGGCCGAGGGTGAGCCCGCGTCTTGCATTTATGCCTGCATTCACCCACGCAGGAGACGTCCCTCAATGAACACTCGAATTCGATTCGCGGCCATTGCCGCGCTGGCACTCTTCGCGGCGATGCCCGCGGGCGCGCAGGAAGAGAAGAAGCCGGGCGGACTCAACAAGGTGGCCCAGAACGTCAGCAAGACGGTGAAGAAGGCTGGGCGCGACACGAAGGCGGAGGTGAAGCGCGATGCGAGCAAGGCGCACAACGCGCTGACCGACGCCGGCAACGACACCAAGACGGTGCTCAAGAAGGCGACCGGGATCAAGGGTTCGCAAAGTCACGAGCCGGGCGGGCTGAACAAGATCGCTCGCGACATCAGCAAGACGTCGAAGAAGGCGGGCAGTGACGTGAAGTCGGAGAAGAACCGCGTGAAGAGCAAGGCGCACGGCGCGGCGACCGAAGCGGGCAAGAGCGTGAAGGACACGGCGCTGAAGGGCAAGCCATAGCAGGCCGCACGCTGGTTGGCTTTGGTGTTAAGCAAATAGGAAGCGGCGGGCGCAAAGGCGCCCGCCGTTTTTGCACATCGGTCCGCAAAACGCAAGGAAATGACGCGTTACGCAATGGCCGTCTGGCGCCCTGTGGCGCAAATTCGACAGGCGACATGACCACAATTGGTCGGGCATTTTGACGTGAATTCGCGTCGACCGGTTCGCACGTGGACACTCTGACGAATGTGTTCGGTAAGCAAGGGATGGCATTGCGCGTGCTTAGCGCTGAGTCAGCTTTCCCAGCCGTCCATTTGTCGAGTTTCTATGCACTCCGGCCTGCAACGACGCAGTGCCGGTCCAGCCAAAGCTCCTTCCCGCGATCCCCACACAATGAGAACGTCTTTTCGCCGCCTTACTGCGATGGCCGCCGGCCTCGCCATTCTGGCTGGCTGTGCCAGTGAGTCCACGAACCCTCTTCCCATGGCCCCAGCGGCCGAAGCGCAGCAGGACTTGCTGGGAACGGTTGGCGGGCTGGCGAACGGGCTCCAGCTGCTCAGTGGCCTGCAGCGCACGACGGCACTGGCTGCACCGATCACCGTCACGAAGACCATCGGCACGGCTGGCGGCACGCTGAGCATTCCGCAGGCGGGCGTCACGGTCACGGTGCCCTCCGGCGCACTGAGCCAGAACACGGTCATCACGATGACGGCACGCGCCGGCAAGATGGTGGCATACGACTTTGCACCGCACGGCGTCACCTTCGCCAAGCCGCTCGTGTTCCAGCAGAAGCTCGCCGGCACATCAGCGAATCTGCTCAACGCCGGCCTGCTGCAGCTCGGCTACTACACGGATCCGAGCCTCCTCACGGCGGTCGGCGGCCTGGTGTCCGAGCTGCTCGGTGGAAACGTGAACCTGCTGAGCTGGACCTTCACGTCGAACATCAAGCACTTCTCCGGCTACATGGTGGGCTGCGGCCGCGCCAGCTCAATGGATTCCGAGATGTAGAACCAAAGTCGACGACGCGCCTTGAACAGCGCGTCGTCACTGCCGGCGGGGCGCTCGTCCACATCCGCGAGCGCCTCGTGTCATTCCACTATGTGTGCGCGACTGGCGCTCAGCTTGCGCGTATATTGTTCATCCGAAATGAAAGTCAGGCCGACGCAACCTGTTCTGCGCGCCATTCCCTCGCCGGGAACCGCGCCGGCAACGCGGCTCGAGAGCGTCCTGCAGGAGGGACAGTTGCTCGAGCGACGCGGGCAGCGCGACGACGCGCGCGCGCTGTACGAGCTGTCGCTTCGGGACGGGACGGTCGACAACCCCGCCGAGGCAGCACAATTGCTCCGCCTCATCGCGCGCGCCTTTCTCCAGGATCGCGACTTCGCCGCTGCCATCGACTGCGCGAACGTGGCGCTCGCCGTGTCCGAACAGATTGCTGACGAGGCCGGCCGAGGCCGTGCGATCAACACGCTAGCAGCCATCGAGTGGAATCGCGGAAACCACGAGAGCGCGCAGGAGCTCTATCTCGAGGCCCGGACGCACGCGCTCAACGTCGGTGAAGCACGACTGGCCTCCATGACGGCTTCGAACCTCGGCATCATCGCCACCGTACGCGGCGACGATGTCGAGGCGCTGCGGTTCTACGAATCGGGCCTGGCCGACGCGCGTGGCGCCGGCCTCGTGGACGAAGCGATGAATGCGCTGGTCAACGTCGGGCTGCTTCACACGCACATGCGCCGGTTCGAGGAGGCGGACAACGCGTTCGCGCAGGCCAAGGAGATCAGTACTGTCGTCGGTGACCTGAGCCGGTTGATCGCCATCGAGCTGCACGTCGCGCGGCTTCGCATCAAGCAGGGCGAGCAGCATGCAGCCAAGGCGGCGTGGCAACGTGCGCGCGATCTCGCAGCGCAAACGGGCGACACGCACGCCGACGGCGACTCCGAGCACGTCGCCGGCATCATCGCGCGCGCAGACGGCAACGTCGCCAAGTCCGAGGAGCATTTCCTCCGCGCCGAGCGGATCGCCGTGGATCGCAGCGACCTCATTCAACAGGGCGAAACGGCGCGTGAGCTGTCGGAGCTTTATCGCTGGAACGGCCGCAACAAGGAGACGCTCCAACGCCTCAACCAGGCGCACCGCATCTTCCTCCAGCTTCAGGCTCGGCGCGAGATCGCGGATGTCGATCGGCGCACCGCGCAGCTCGAGTCCGACTTCCTCGACGTCGTGCGGAAATGGGGCGAGTCGATCGAAGAAAAGGACGTCTATACCCAGGGCCATTGCGTGCGCGTCGCGGACCTCGCCTGCGCACTCTGGCGCCGCGTGAGCGATAGCGACGAGAAATCCCTCTTCTGGTTCCGCATCGGGGCGCTGCTGCACGACGTCGGCAAGCTGATGGTCCCCGCCGAGGTGCTCAACAAGCCGGGGAAGCTCAACAACGTGGAGTGGCAGCTGATGAAGCAGCACACCACCGCGGGTGTGGAATTGCTGGCCGACGTGGAATTCCCATGGGACGTCCGCCCTATCGTCGAGAGCCACCACGAACGGTGGGACGGCAAGGGCTACCCCCATGGCCTCGCCGCCGAGTCCATCCCGATCACGGCGCGAGTGCTGTGCATCGCCGACGTGTACGATGCGCTCACATCCAAGCGCAGCTACAAGCAGGCCTTCACGCACGACGAGGCCATGGAGATCATGCGCGGCGATGTCGGCGTGCAGTTCGACCCCGCGATCTTCGCCGAGTTCGAGTTCATCGTGCGGCGCGGCACCTGGAGAAACACACCGGCTTCGGGGATGGCGTCGCTGCTCGGCTAATCTGTTTACGCGCGAAGCATAAGATGCTTTACGTGCGGCACAGCGGCGGCCTCATCAGAACCCAGCACGAATCTTGATGGGTTGGTCGCAGCGACCCCATGTTTCCCGGGGCGGCTCAGTCGCGCCGACCGATGGCCGGCGCCCTCCAAGTCACGCGAACCCCAGCAATGCGATCCACGCGATCCCTGCTCCTTTCCGGTTTGCAAGGCACCAGCGCAACGCGACGGGACCGATCCGCGGATCTCCTGCTCGCTGGTGCGTGGTGTGCCGCCGTTGCAGGCGTGCTCGCAGCGATCTTCGCATGGCGGCTGGAATCGCCCGCGCTGGGCATCGTCGCGCTCTCGCAGGTTGTGGTGATCGCGCTGGTCTTCATCGCACGCCGAATCATCTCCGGCCGCTTTACCGAACTGCAGACCTTGGCGAATGTCGATCCGGCCACGGGCTGCCTGAATCGCCGCGGCTTTGCGCACGCGCTCGATGAGGCACTCGTCCGGGCGGCCAACAGACAGCATGAACTCGCCATGCTGGCGCTCGACCTCGACCACTTCAAGCAGATCAACGACCGCTACGGCCACAACATCGGCGACGCCGTGCTCTACGAGGTAGCGGCAGTGATCGTGGAGGAGGTCGGCACAGACGGCGTCGTCGCCCGGATGGGCGGCGAGGAGTTCAGCGTCTTGCTGCCCACCGCGGACGCGGAAAGCGCGGGCGTCATCGCCGAACGCCTGCTCGCGCGCGTGCGCACGCATCGCCTGACGTCGGTCGCGTCCACGGCCGTGGTGACGATGAGCGTGGGAATCGCCGCGGAGCGCGTGCAGTCGATGCGCGACGGCGCCGCGCTGCGCGCACGCGCGGACGAGGCACTCTACAAGGCCAAGCACGAGGGACGCGATCGCGTGCTGCTCTGGGCACCTGGTGTCCACTCGCATGGCACGCCCGCGGCGGCCGCCGTGCCCATCATCCGGACGGCCCGCTGGAGCGCCAACAACATGCACACGTGAGCGACGCGCGCTGACTGACGTCACTCGCCGGCGTGCGCGAACGCGCTCACATTTCGCGCATGACCACCACGCACTCCGCTGAGCACGAGTGAAGGACGAGCTACAGGCCCTCAGCGCAGCGTTAGCCGGCCAGTTCGAGGTGCAGCGCGAGTTGGGCCATGGCGGGATGGGCATCGTCGCGCTGGCGCGCGATCTCAAGCTCGATCGTCTCGTCGCCATCAAGGTGCTTCCGGCTGCGCTGTCCAGCGACGAAGCACGCACGCGCTTCCTGCGCGAGGCGCGCACTGCCGCGCAGCTGTCGCACCCGAACATCGTGCCGATCTACCGTGCTGACGAAGCGAGCGGGCTCGCGTTCTTCGTCATGGGGTTCGTCGACGGCGAGAGCCTCGCCGAACGTCTCCAGCTGCGCGGTGCGCTCCCGGCGGCCGACGTCATCCCGTGGCTGCGCGACGTCGCCTGGGCGCTCGCCTATGCGCATGCGCGAGGTGTGGTGCACCGCGACGTGAAGCCGGAGAACATCATGCTCGAGCGTGCGACGGGCCGAGCTATCGTCACGGACTTTGGCATTGCCCGCGACGCCTCGGCAGACGGGCTGACTGCCACAGGCCACGTGCTCGGCACGGTGCACTACATGTCGCCCGAGCAATGCAGCGGCGACGCGCTCGACGGACGAAGCGACCTGTACTCGCTTGGCGTCGTTGGCTTTCACCTGCTGAGCGGCCGAGTGCCGTTCGCGGGCCTGGCCGCGCACGCCGTGCTCGTGGCGAATGCGACGCGCCCCGCGCCGTCGCTCTGCGCCGTCGCGCCGGAGGTGCCGCATGCGGTGGGCGCGGTGATCGACCGCTGCCTCTCCAAGCGCCCCGACGACCGGTACGCCACGGGCGAACAACTCGCCGATGCGCTGGCCAAGGCGCTCGCGGATGCGCAGCGCGACACACGCGCGGCCGAGTCGGGCAGTGACGCCGTGATGTCGGAGGCTGCTGCCGATGCGTTGTGGAAGCGTGCGGCGCAGCTGCAGGCGGAGAGTCTCACGCGCATCGACGCGCGGCGCGGGAGCAGCGCGCTGACCGCAACAACGAGCACGGGTGCGACGCCGGTGACGGGCTATCGCGTCGAGCATGTGAAGCAGGCGGCCGTGGAGGCGGGCATCTCTGCGCAGTTCGTCGAGCTTGCGTTGGCGGAGCTGCCGCGCGACGTGCGTGGCGCACCGGTGACGGTGATGCCGGACGTCACGCGCACGGAGCGCTACTCGTCGTTGATGCTGGGCACGAGCGACAAGAGCCTGTCGGTGAGCAAGGTGATTCACGGCGCGCCGGCGCGCGTACTTCAGGCCCTGGGCAGCGTGTGGCGTCTGCCGCCGTGGAGCCTGATACTGCGCGCGCCCCAAGGCGGTCATCCGCTGGATGGGGGCGTGCTGGTGTTCGACCTGCCGGGCGAGATTTCGCTGGCGCAGACCGCAACGAGCCTGGAGTGGCCGGCCACGCGACATACGCTGGAGGCAAAGCAGCTGCAGGTGACGCTGCGCGCGGCGCCCGGCATCCCGAATGCGACGGAGGTGACGGTGTTCTGCGACTTGCGGCCCGGCATCCGTCGCAACGTGCTGGCCGCGGGATGGATCGGCGGGGGCTTCGGCTCACTGGCCTCCGTACTCGCTGCGGCGGTCGCCACCAAGGGCGCGCTGGTCATTGGCGCGCTCACGGTCGCGGGTCCCGCAGTGGCGACTGGACTCGGCGTGGTCGGTCTTACCGTGTGGGGCTATCGGGCAGCCTACCGCAGCGCTGTGGGAAGCGCACGCGCGGAGATGGAGAAAGCGCTCGATGCGGTGGAAGGCGGCATCCAGTCGGACGACTTGTTCGGCGCGCTGCGCTAGCAAATACCACGTCCTGGCGAGACAGCGATCAGTCGATGATAGTCGGAGTCTGCGACTCATTGCCGTCGCAGCGCCGTGGAGTTGGGCAAGCTTGCAGGGACGAAGGGGTTGCGGTCGCGTTTGCGATCGGGCGGGCGTAACTACTCCGGTCCATGGCGTGAACGTGGGTTCCGAAGTCCCCTCGTGAGAGCTGTCCTGATTCTGGCGCTTCGCGTACTGATTCCGGCGAATGCCGCCCATCGCTGTGATTGGGGAAGGCTGCGACGGCCGCGCAGCATCGCACACGGCGTCGCAGCTTTGCATGTTGACGAAGCTTGGTGTTCTGAGGCACTTGCGGTGGTCAACGGCTGTACAAAGCTTGCTTGCAACCTGTGCGGATTGCAGTGTTCTCGTATCAGAACAGGCGTTAGGCCTCCACAACTCTCCGATGAGCAATCCACACGCACACACACTCAAGAAGGCCGTGCGCGCTCAAGCGGCCGCGGTTGGCGCGCTCAAGCCAATTCTGGCAGAATGGCAAGGTGCCGCTCGCGCTCTTGCAGTCGCACCCGACCGTGCCGCGGTTTTTCCCCAGTACCTTGCTGTATGCGAGTCGTTCGAAGAGCAGTGCCGTGTCGTGTTGACGTCGGCCAATACAGTCTTCACATCAGCCGCGCGATACTTGGAGGCTTCCGTTCCAGCCGCGGGAGCACAGTCGGCTGATACCGCGAGTTGTGCGGCGGCAGCGGAAGCCCTTCGAGCGACGCGCGCTGCCTTGGAGCATATCGTTGCCGCGCACGCCGACATCGGCGACGTCGGCATTGCGGCGCTCGATGGCTTCACACAGCGGCCTCTCCGAACGCGGTTCGACGTGGCAGAGCTCGGGATTGCAATCCTCGCCGACCTCATGCCACCTTCAAATACGGTGGGTGTCCTCATGCGACGACTCAAGTTCACGCGCCCTGCCGACACGTACCGGAAATTCACCAACGCAGCAATCGCCGAGATGGTTATGGAGGCGAACTTGCGTCTCGACGGACAGTACACAATTGCAATGGCGATCGCGAAATGGAGCCTCGACTTTACGATGGGCATCACAGCTTCGGCGCGCCGGAAGGCCTAACGTTCGTTGCACCAGCCGGGCGAGTCAATGATGGCTCGCTCCGCTCACTTTTATGAATTCGCCCGCAGGTGAACTTAGGCGTTGAGGATGTAGAATAACTCCGCCGGCCATTCTTGATCGGTCATGGTGAGACATGCGACCTCCACAATTCCACCAGGACCGACGATCGCCGCCGCGGCAATCATATTCGCACTCTCGAAATCGCGCTGTCGGCGCCGCGGGAGAGTTATTCTACATCCTCGTTATGCGCTGCCCGGCTCTTTGTTGTAGATTGAGTCAATGGGACTTCGCTTCACGTGGTCACCACGCAAGGCGGCCGTCAACCGCAGAAAGCACGGCGTATCGTTCGAAGAAGCTGCGACTGCCTTCGGAGATCCGCTTTCGATCACGATTCCGGATCCAGATCACTCTGAGGATGAAGAACGCTTCATTCTCATCGGGATGTCCGTCAACCGCCGTAGTCTCGTCGTCGTGCATGTCGAGCGCGCCGAAGACGAGTATCAGTTGATCAGCGCTCGCTTAGCCACGCGCCATGAGCGCACTCGCTATGAAGAAGGCTAAAAAGACGTCGAGCGCGAGAAAGGCCGCGCCATCTCGCCGGGGGGTGACTGCCGACATGCGGTCTGAATATGACTTTTCCGGTGGCGTGCGCGGCAAGTACGCGAAAGCATTCGCTCGTGGCAGCAACGTGGTCGTTGTGGAGCCGGACCTCGCGGCCGAATTTCCATCAGCGAGCGCGGTCAACCGAGCTCTTCGCGCATATCTGAAGGGACGGTCCGCAGGGCGCAGCGCATAACGTCCGTTGCACTTGTCACGCGATCGTCGGTAGCGGCGGCCGCGCCGCTGCATTTTATTCATTCGCTTGCAAGTGAACTTGAGGCGTTAGACGCCAACATCCTTTATCTGGACGCATCAGCGTGAGATTCGGGCTCCGAGTCATCAGTGCCCTCTTGTGTCTCACGGCGTGCGCGAAAGGTGAGCGCGAGGTGGCGGCGGACTCTCCACGCGCTCCGCGACTGGCGTCCAATGCGCCCGCGCCTGGGCTTTGGGGTGAGAGCGATTGCGGAGTAGACACCACGCGTACGCATCCCGAACCTGTCGCGTTGGTCGTGGAGTATCTCAAGCGGGATACAGCCGGAGCGTTTACGCAGGCTGATGCGTGGTTCGATAAAGCGTTGAGTGCCCGATCCGTGTTCCCGGCTTTGACTCAGCGACACTCGTTGAGGGTTACGAAGTTGTTCCGATGCGGTTGACTCACGACTCTGCCCAATTCCAGATACGCTATCAGCGACTGGGCTTCGTCGGACAGGACTCGCTCGGTCAAGTGCTAGAACAGCAGGCAGGCTCGGAATGCGATACTCTGACCGCCGTGCGGACACCGTACGGCTGGCGGATTGGCGCGTTCGTTCATCAGCCCCATATCTCACCAGCTGCGGCAGCTGCAACGCTGCGGTTCCGAGCCTCTGATACTCGCGCACTGGATAGTCTTCGGGCGAGATCTCGACCTGGCGTCTAAGGTAGCGTTGGCGACCTTCCACTCGGCGTTGCCGAGTTCGAACGCGACAAATAACGTAGAGGGCACACGGGACGTCCTCGGACGGGTCGCTGCTGGTGGCATGGGCTTCTCCTTACGTGAGAGTTTGGAGGGAGCCCGAACAGTGGCGGCCCGTTCGCGTGCGCCGCTAGCTCCTACATAAGTTCAAACGAATCGCTGCAGCCGACAACCCGCTGCGGTTGGCGCGTGCTCCGCACCGCTCCTATTTTTTGTGGCTTGCGGCTGAACTCGGGCGTTCCCTACCAGTAGGTCCGTTGTCGTCGTTCGTGGCAGCCTAACAGGCGAGATTGTTGAGCCCTTGCTGAAAGGCGGCCTGGCGCTGGAACGACGTCCCGTGCGCGCCCTGAGCGAACCACGGAGTGCCTGCGGGATCGCCCACCGTGAACAGGCTTGTCAACGCCTCTTGAATGTCGCCAGGCTCGAGGAATCCGCGCTGCGCTGCGCTGGCCGCCCAACGTCCCGCCAAGCAGTCAGCCTGCAACTCGAGCTGGATCGACAGTGCGCCACTGCTCGAGATCCCAAGGAGGCGTTGAGTGTGGTGCCCGATCTCGTGTGCGATGATGATCGCTGGCGCGAAGTCCCCGATCTTCGTGAGCTGTGCCTGAAGGAAGTTGAGGTCCAGGTACATCGTGAGACTTGCCGGGCAGTACAAGGGTCCCTGCCCAGGTCCACACGGCGTCTGGACAGTCCCCCCGGAGAACGTGATCGCAGCGGTCAACGGCGTGTATTGACGGCGAAACACCGTCGTGAAGTAGCCGCTCCAAAACTGCTCGACGTCAATGCGGACGGCTGCATAGAGATCCAGCGGTGAATCGGGACAGCCGTCGGAGTCGAAGACGCCATTCCGCGTCTCGGGTTGGGTCGGGCACTTATCGATGTTGTCGGGAATCCCATCCCTGTCGAAGTCTGTTGGTGCCGTTGGCCGCGTGGGCGTTGTCGGGTTGGTTTCCTGCACCGGCGGCAGTGGATCTACGACCGTGCCGTCCACACACGCTGAAGAGAGAACCAGCACAGCGAATGGTGCCATCGACCGAAGTAGCCGTGTCATAGTGCCGCCTCATGGGTTTGCGCTCGAGCTCAGTCCCGAGGTCGAGCGGCGCCTCGTCCTGGCGGCATGTCATGCCAGGAGTGGCGCGCGATTGATGCTTTCCTGTTCCCCTTTGTTAGTTGGTCACGCACTCGCGCTTTCCCGCCCCTATCGGCAGCGGGCTCATAGCGCGAGGCGCACCGCAAGCGGCGGTGCGGCGCGAGCTCGGAAGCATCGGCGCTCATCGGCTGGTCGCGGGTGATTGACCGCCTTGGGACGGGCAGCAGATAGGCGCACGCGTCCTGATCCCGTTGAGGGCCACTCGTCGGGCGACCATGCGGCTGCATATTTCGCCCAGCCATTGTTCGACGGTGGCGCAACACGCCGGAGGAGCGAGGTGATGGCGTCGACGAATTCATGGACCTTCGTGCGCCAACGTGAACACTGTCGCCTATTGATCGGAGCCGCGACTCGATCAGTATTATGTGAACGGCACGCATGACTCGAGTGAGCACAGCGTGTACCTCCCACGGGACTCGCAGATACAGGAACCTGAAGCCGCCGCGCCGCTGGTCGTCGATCCTGCTGTGTGGGAATCGCTCGACCCGCGCATTGTCGTGATGGAACGCCGCACCGGGGCGCTCTGGTCGGCGGTGATGGCGCTGTTCTGGCTCGCCATCTTCATCGGCGTTGCTACCCTCTCCCCGCTCGCGCCACGCTATCGCGTGCCGCTCTTCGCGTTCTGGGTCGTGGCGACGATAGCCCACGCCGCCTGGAATCAGTACAGGCCGCGCCTTGCCTACCGGCACTCGTCTTTTCGCGTTGACGGCGAGGGCGTCGAGATCCGTCGCGGCGTGATCTTCCGCAGCATCATCAGTGTGCCGCGATCGCGCGTCCAGCACACCGACGTCTCGCAGGGGCCGTTCGAGCGTCGGCACGGATTGAGCACGCTTCAGATCTACACCGCCGGCGTAAGCCACGCGGAAGTGTCGCTGGACGGACTGGCTCACGCGCGCGCCGTCGAGATCCGCGATGCCCTGCTTCCCCGCGAGCGTGTCGTCCGGACCTGATCGGCGGCTGCACCCGCTCAGCCTCCTGTTCCACCTCGGCGCGCGCCTGTGGGACTTTGCGATTCCGCTCATCGTCGCGCTCTTCGCGACGCGCTCGGATACCATGCGGATACTGGCGCCGGCGGCAGTCGCGCTCATCGCGGCGATTGCCGCAGTCCTGAAGTACCTCTCCTATACGTACCGGTACGACGACGTCGACCTGGTCGTGCGCACAGGCATGTTCTTCCGAAACGAGCGGCACATTCCGTACGACCGCATCCAGAACGTCGACGCCGTTCAGAACGTCGCGCACCGCTTCTTCAATGTGGCCGTCGTGCAGGTGCAAACCGGATCGGGCAGCGAGCCCGAGGCGACACTGAGTGTTCTTCCGATGAGCGAACTTGCGGAAATGCGGCGGCGAGTACTCGTCGGGAGGCGCCTTGCGGCCGAGAGCGTCGTCGTCGATGAGCATACCGTTACGGAACCCATCGCTCCTCCGGCCTCGGTGCGTCTCCTGCACCTCCCGCCGCGCGAGCTGGTGCTCGCTGGATTCATCGAGAATCGCGGCATGGCGCTCGTTGCGGCGGTGATGGGCGTGCTCTGGCAAGTCGACGCATTCAAGAACCTGGTCAAAAGCCTCGTGCCCGACTCGGCTCCGGAGTGGGCACAGGTGGTTGCGGGTGGTGGTGGAGGCGCGACGATCATGCTCGGTGGCGCGATGCTCTTTCTCATCGCCCTGTTGTGCATTCGGTTGTTGTCCTCGGTGTGGGCGGTCGTCAGGCTGCACGATTTCACGCTCGTCCGCGACGGCAATGACCTTCGCGTCGAGTATGGCCTGTTCACGCGAGTCACGGCGACGATCCCGCTGCGCCGCGTGCAGACGATCTCCATCCATCAGCGGTGGCTGCACCGGCGGCTCGGTCGCGCCGCGATCAGGGTCACGACGGCCGGCGCGAGCGGGCTTCCGGGCGAGGGCAAGCAAGCCGCCGATCGTGAGTGGTTAGCCCCGATCATTCATACCGCGGACATCGGCCGGCTCATCCAGCAGATCGATCCGTCCATCGAGCTCGACGGCGTGGAGTGGATGCCTGCGCATCCGCGCGCCGCGGGGCGTCTCATGCGCGTCTCCGGCGTCTGGGCCGCCGTGATCACCGGTGCGTCGGCTGTTGTCCTCGGTTGGTGGTCGCTCGCGATGGCAGCGTTGCTCGCAGTTCGCGCCGTGTTGCGAGCCCGCGGCATCGCGAGGCATCTCGGCTGTGCCATCGTTGGGGATCGCGTCGCCTTTCGTGGTGGATGGCTCCATCACGTCGTGAGTGTCGCCCGATTCGAGCGGATTCAATCCGCGGTGTTCGCTCAGACGCCGTTCGATCGAAGAACCGGGATGGCACGTGTCGGGGTGGATACCGCCGGAATGGGACAGGGCGAGCTGAGTATGCCGTATCTGCCCGAAGACGTCGCGCTACGGCTTCACGCGCGGCTGACCGATGCGGCGGCGCGTACGCCCTTTACGTGGTAGTGTCCTGCGTCCGCGCCATGAGGAATGCCCGCCAAATGAGCGGGCATTCCGTCTATCAGCGAGACACTCTGCCCCGGCTCTGACTCAGCCCTCGATTTGTCGCCGTACGTACGCGCGCACAGCATCGTCCGTCGTCAACCCGATCGCCACGGCAAAAGCTTCCGTGGCCTCGGCGACTCGTCCGGCGCGGGTGAGGAGGTGCCCACGTGCCGCCCAGTAGGGCTGGTGTCCGAGCATTCGCCTATCGACGGCAAGTGACGCGATGGCGCCGCTCAGCGCGACGGCGCAATCACCTCGCACGCGTAGCCCCACTCATCGACGGCGCGATGCAGCACGTATCCCGCCCCACTCGCCTCAGAGCACGCTCGAAGCTCCCATCCCGCGCCTGGCGGGTGCGCCACTGCTGCGCGCCCGCCCGCCTCACGACCTCAAGGCGCTGGCAGGTGACGGCTCCTGCTCCATTCCCGGCAGCAGCGTTGATCCGATGATCACCGTGGGAATCACCTGGATCGCTTGAATCAACAGCGCCGCCGCCACAGCCGGCGCGTCTGCGATACCAAACCTGCTCACCGTCATCGCGTAGATCACCTGAAAGACGCCCACATTGCCCGGTGTCGCGCGCACGAGGAAGCTGATCCCGACCGCCAGCATCGCCGCAACGGAACCGGAAAGCGGCAGCGGCAGGCCCGCGGCGCGCGCGATCAGGTGATAGGTTGCGACTTGAACGGCCCACGCAGCGAGCGACAAGAACATCGCGATCACGAGCCGACTCGGCGACGCGAGTTCATTCGCGCTCGAGGTGAACCGGCGTACGTATGCGCGGAGGCGTCCCTCTGGTGCGACGTCCGCGCTGGCGCGCCCGCTCGATGCGCCGAGCGCCATCATGGCCATCGCGACGACGGCGAGTGCGGCCGTGGCCGCGATGCGCCAGCGGCCGATCATCTCTGGCAGAGGCACCAGCCACACCGCGCTCACCAGCAACGTGAGATAGCTGGCGACATCGAGCACCCGTTCCAACGCGAGGGCAGCCGCAACGCGTGCGCTTGACACGCCTGACGCGCGTGACACGAGCAGCACTCTCGCGCCTTCACCTCCCTGCGCCACGACGAGGTTGTTCAGCGACGCCCCGGCAAACGTGGCGCGCAGCACGAGTGAGAGGGAACGCACACCCAGCGGTCGTAGGAACACCCACCAGCGCACGCCCTTCAGCACCAATGAAACCTGGTTTGCGACGAGCGCGAACACGAGGAGACCTGTGTCCGCGCTCCGAACCGCCCCCGCCGTGGCGCGCCAGTCCACGCTACGACCGAACGCGACGAGCAGGATCACAAATCCCAGCACGGCTCCGATGCGCACCCATCGACGCATGGCTACGCTCCCGAGCGGCGCGGCGCTTTCTCGAGGACCGTCATGAACTGCGGCGTTACGAGGAAGTCCAGCGCACTCTCCACGTGCGTGAGCCCGCACGCTTCGCCGAGCCGACGGATCTTGCCCGGCGTGAATTTGTGAACGTGCAGCTTGCGTGCGAGGAACGGATTTCCGAAGCCAAGCCATGCGCCGGGCATGGCATAAAGCCCACGAATCGGCTCAGCGGGGTACACGAGCAGGATGCGCCCGCCCGGCACGAGCACCCGCTGCATCTCGCGAAGCGCGACGTCGGCGCGTTCGATGTGTTCGATCGCGTGGAACGAATAGACGTGGGCGAACTGCTCGTCGTCGAAATGGAGATCGAGCGCATCCATCGCCGTGAGCCTGTCGGCGACGCCATGTGCGATGGACTTCGGGTTGACGTCTATGCCGTACGTCGCGGGACAGGTCTCTTGCATGCGCTGCGTGAGCCAGCCGCGGCCGCAGCCCACCTCGAGCAGCCGTTCGTCTACGCGTGGGCGTAGGTAGCGCATAACGCGGCGCGCGTGTCGGCCCGTCTCGATGGGGCGGTTGAGCATCGCGTAGTCCTCCGAATCATACGTGACGCCGGAGTGGGGCGGTGCCTCGCCGGCGAGTCGCAGGCGGGGTGGATGGGCGACACTGTCGATGCCGCGGTGCTCACGCGTCCGAATCGTTGCTGAGCGCATGAATCCTCTGAGTTGGGGGTCCGGACGACGAGTGCCGCCCAATCAGGGACGCGAGAGACTCGGCCAAATCGGCTCAACGGGAGCGGCGTACCTGCTCGGCGCGATTGCGTGGACAGCGCAACGCGGAGATCATGTACCTCCGCAGCCGCATCCCCGGCTATCGTGGCGCACTCGGATTCAAGAACCAGAGCACGTCCGACGTCGACTACATCCAGCTCGCCGTGTCGGGCCAGCGCACGCTAGAGCTTCCTGTTAGGGTGGCGCGCTAAACGAGACCAGGATCGACCTGAATCGCCCGCAGGTGAACCGGGCGCTCACGCTCAGCGGTAGCGCGCTTCGAGCTCTGCGAGGTGCGTCTCGAGCAGCGCCGCGGCATCCCGCGCGAGCGCCGGACCATCCAGCTGGATGCCCAGATGCTGCCGCAGCAGCTCCGCAGGCGCGGCGGAATTGCCCGCGCGCAGCATCGCGAGGAATCGCGGAACGAACGACGCAGGATCCCGGCGATACATGTCGAAGTAGCGAATGGCCAGCAGCCGGCCATACATGTAGTTGACGCGATAGAACGGCATGCGGAAATAGTGCGGAATGCGGCTCCACTGCCGCTGCACGTCGGGGTCGAGTCCGTGCCAGACCGAGTACCGCGTGCCGATGCTGTCGAACAGCGCATTGAGATCCGCGGCGCCGCTGAGCGTTCCGTTCGCGACACCAGCGTACAGCGCCTCCTCGAACTCCACGTCCCGCGCGTGCGGAATCGCCTGCATCTCGCGATCGAGGAGTTGCTCCAGGAAATAGGTTTGCCGCGCCGGAATCGTCTCGCTGCGATAGAGATGATCCGCCAGCATCAGCTCGTTGAAGTACGCGATGGACTCGGCCATGTACGGCGAACCGCTCGCATACACGGGCAACACGTTGGCACGGCCCATCAGCTCGTACTGCACCGCGTGGCCGCCCTCGTGGACCAGCGCGATGATGTCAGCGAAGGTGCCGGTAAACCCCGACGAGTAGAACACACTCGGGCCGGCGCCGGTGGCCGTGGACGGCGTAAATCCGCCGGGCGCGCGATTGGGGCCCGGCGCGATGTCCAGCCGCCGATTCGCGGGATCCAACAGCGCATGCAGTTCCTGCGCGTACTCGGCGCCCAGTGGAGCGAGTGCACGCTCGATGGTTGCGCGCGCGTCGTCGATGGTGAAGCGGGGCACGGCGTCGCCAGGCGGCGGTGCCAGGTAGTCGGAGTAATAGTGAATGTTCTGGCGGACGAGGTCGCGACGCAGGCGCGCGATGCGCGCGCGCTCGTACCGCTTGTTGAGCTCCGCCTGCGAGGCCAGCGCGGCGGTGGTGGCACGCACGCCAGCGACGCTGAGGTACCGCGCGTCGTACGCCAACGCCGCGGCGCTTTGCGTCGAGCGCACGGACGCGATGAGGTTGCCCGCGCGCGCACGGGACATCAGCAGGTAGGCGTACGCGTCCTGGTCCTGTTGCGTGTCGACTCGCCGGGCGAACATCCGGTTGTACATCTCGCCTTGCCACTGTTCGACGAGTGGTGCAACACGCTGGAGCAGCGCGGCCTCCTGCTCCGTGAGCCGAGGCTCCGGTCCGCGACGCATGTCCTCGATGGCGAACGCGTACCGGCGCAGCGACCGACGCTCCTGGTAGAAGCGCGCGAGTGTGGCCGCACTCAAGACACGCACCTCGCCGCCGACGAAGCCGGAGCGCACCGCCGCGTGCGCGATCAACTCCTGGAGCCGCTGCGCACTCACCGCGTCGCGCGTGTCGGTCCAGCCGCGCACCGTGAGGTACGCGGAGTGACGAAGCTGCTCCACGCGAATGGCGTCACCCAGCTGCATCGCCTGCTCCAGCGTGGACGACGATAGGTGCAGCCGGCCGCGCAGTGTCTCGAGTCGCGTGAGCAACGAGTCGAGTCGTGCCGTGGCGGCGCGTTCCGCAGCGGGCGACGCGTAGAAGTGGCGCGCCAGGTCAATGCGGTAGCGGCCCACCTGATCAGGTGGAATTCCTTGCGCCGGCAAACGTGCGGCGGCGGCGAGGAGCAACGCACCGACCGCGAGGTACCGCAGGATCAGAAGGACCACATTCGCGTGAGGAAGGCTCCGAACGCGCCAGACCGCGCGGTGGGGTGCGTGACGCCAAGCTCCTCGGCACCGCGGAAGAGGAAGCGAGGCTCGATGCCGATGTCGAGACGGTACGTCGTGCCGAATTTCTGTGACAGGCGGACGCCGGGAAGGCTCGTCGTAAAGAGCCGGATCTGGCCGGCGATGTAGCGATCCGTGGTAACGTAGCGTCCGCCTTCCACGAGCGCACCGCGCACGCCACCCGTCTTGCCGAATACCAACTCGGTCGGCACGTCTGCCGGCGAGACACCGAACGCATCCAGGCTGTACTCCTTGGTCGCGCCGGTGCCGATGTCATGCAGCACGACGCCAAGTGCCGTGGCGCCCTGTTGGCGATGCGCCAGTGCACCTGTCTCGCCGCCGAGTTGCCCGCTCCATCCCGAGCTACCAGACAGCGATGAACCCGACTGCTGCTGCAGCGACGTGGAGAGCCGGCCCATCGTGAGGTAGCCGTTCAACTCGCGGCCGCGAATCGGAAACAGCGCGCCGCTCTCGAGGCCGATCGAGGGCGCCTTCGTGGTGCCGCCGGTGAACAGGTTGAGCGGCATGAGGCCTCGCCCGGGCTCCCACACGATGCGCTCGCCCACCTGCTGCACGATACCCGGCGCCGCGGTGTGCGGCGTGAGCGTAAGCGTCCCGCGCGACGGGACGAACGCCTGTGTCCGGAACAGCGTCAGGCCGCCGTCGCCAACGCGCACGAAGCCCACGGCCCACTGGTCGCTCGAGCGCTGGTCGAGGAACGCGCGAACGACCTCACCATCGCCAGAGAAGAACTCCGTGTTCGCATCGGGCCGGTTGCGATAGTACGCGCCGCGATCGACCAACAGCGTAAACTCGGCGATGATCGCCATGCCGCGCGGCCGTGCGCGCAATGTCTCGACGCGAATGCTGTCGCTCGCGGCGGCCGATGTGTCGAAGACGGCGAGGAAGGAGAGGTCGCCAGGCGCCTTGACGCGCAGCAGGTCCTTGCGGAACTGCTTCAGCGCGAGGTAACCGCCCTTCATGACCCCGTTGCCCGTGACGCGCAAGGCATCGAGCGGGCCGAGCGCGACGAGCTCCCCATCCGCATCAGCGAGCCCACGTGGCGAATCGAACACGCGCAGGTCCGTGCCCTTCGCGACGAGGCTGACAAACGGACGCTTGCGATCGGTGAGATCCATCGAGCCGCTGGCGCGGAGCGGTCCAACCGCGCGTGCGGTAAGCGAATCGAGAATCAGCGAATCACCCACGAGGCGCAGGTCCGCCACGGCGCCGTCCACACGCATGCCCGTTGTCGCGAGCGACATGCGAAGCGCACCATCGCGCAGCGACGCCACGCCGCTGTACACCGGTTGCTTCCACGTGCCGCGCACGTGCGCGTCGGCAAGGATCTTCCCGCGCAATTCGTCCAGCACGCGCGGACGAATGGGCAATGCTTCGAGCTGAAGACTATCGAGCACCACGTCTGCGACGAGCGGTCCCTCGATGAGCCGCGATCCCTTCACGCCGGAGAACGCGAGGTCGAACGGAAGCGCACCGCTGCCAGAGAGCACGCGACGACCCGTGCTGTCGCGTGCGACCGCGTCCAGCGAGAGTCGCTGCACTGCGTAATTGAAGTTGGCGTCCGCGTCCGGCGCGCGTACATCCTTGTACTCGGCCTCGCGCAACGTGGCGCGGCCCGTGAGCGTGGGGCTCTCGCGCGTCCCCTCCATCCGCGCCGAGGCGTTGAGCAAGCCGTCGGCAATGGAGTCACGCTGCATCGCCCGCAGCACCGTGGCGACTCGCACATGCTCGGCGGAAACATCGAGGCGAATCGCACCGACCTTCGGTACGACGCCGTTAGCGAACAAACGGCCGGCGCCGGTGCTGCGCAGGTCGATCGAGTCTATGCTGAGCGCGGTGCCGCTAAAGCGCACCGCGCCCGGATGCGCGAGACGCCACACGAGTGTGTCGAACACGGCGCTCAATGAATCGAGCTGCACGCTGTGCACACCCTTCTCGGGGCGCGCATAGCTGCCACGCGCGGTGTACGACACGAGTGAATCCTGTCGCAGCTGCACTCCGGCGGCGACGCGATTGTCCTTCCAGTTTCCCGTGCTGCGCAGCCGCTCGAACGCAAAACCACTCAACTGCATGGTGTCGGCATCGGCGCGAAACGCCAGCTCGGTCTTGCGGTCGCGCACGTTCGCCGACGAGACGTTGGCTTCAAGGCGCTGCACGGAGTTACCGCGCACCACGAGTTGCGAGCCGCGAACCGCGGCATCAACACCCAGCTCCTTCACGTTCCCCTTCACCACGCCGACAACGGCGAGTGAGCCCGCAAGCGAATCGCGTCGAATGGCTGGCAAGGAGTCCATCACCAACGCAACCCCGAGTGGCAGGCCGAGCGCCAACTGCTCGATGCGAATGGCGTTCGCTCGGCGCGTTGAGTCAGCGCGTGCGGCGGCGAGCCGCGCAGCCTGACGACCCGATGCCACCGCGACGAATCCAGAATCCGTGTTGCCGATGAACCGCCTGAGCGACGCAAGCGAGTCGACGGCGAGGCCGAACTCGAGCGTACCGGTGCGCTCGCTCGTGAGCCCGAGGGTTCCTTTCGCCAGCACGCGTGCGCCGCTCTCCGCCGCGTCGAGCGTATCGATCTGCAGCAACCCGTTCGAGGCGGACCCGCGAGTCAGCAGCCGCTCGACGGTGAAGGTGTCGTAGCGCGAGCGCGCGAGGTCGGCGGCGAAGACCGCATTCACCGTCGCGGGCGACGTGCCCACGCCTCGCGCCATCACGGTGCCCGTCACTCGCGTGCTGGGCGCGCGACGCGAGAACGCACTCGCGTCGAGCGCATCGAGCGCGGCAGTCACGTCGTAGCGTGTGCGCGTGCCGGCGATGGACACCGTTCCTCGGCCGTCCAGCGTACCACCGTCCTGCGAGCGCACGACGCCAGAGACTCGCAGGTCGCGCGTGGTGCCTTCCGCGTGAATCCTGCCCGTCACGCTGCCGCGCAATTGCGCCGATGGCGCGAAGCGGCCGACAGTGGCGAGCGAGAGTGGGAGCAGCGACGCGTCGGCGACGATGCGCTTGCCAACGACCTGGTAGCGTCCGTCGCCTGACACGCGGGACTGCTCGCCACGATCGTTGTGCGTGAGGTCGCCGCGCACGGTCCATCCGTCGCGTTGGGTGCCGTTCACCACGGCGTTGCCGCGCAGGGCGCCACCAACCGGCATCGCGACACCGGCACCCTTCAGCGTGGCCACCTGCAGCGGCTCGAGCTGCACCGACAGGTCGCGCGCGCGCACGCCGCCGCTAAAACCGACTCCGCCGCGCGCGGTCACTCGACTGTTGCCCGCGGCCGCGTCCGCAAAGCGCACGTCGGCGTTCACCTGCAAGTCGCTGGGCGGACCACTCAACACGACATGGCCGGCGAGCGTGCCGGTACGACGAATGGTGAGCGACGGCAACAACTCGTGCAGCGCGGCGGTGGTGAGGTTGGCCACGGTGAGGTCGGCACCGTTCACGAGCAACTCGGACGCGCGCCCCTTCCGCGACACGCGCGCGACCGTCGCACTGCCCACGAGCGACGCATTGCCGTAGCGGAGATTGGCGTCGGTCACCGCGTAGCTCGCCGTGTCACCCCGCACGCGCATCTGGTAGCGCAGCGTGCCGCCACCTGTCGCCGCGAGCTTCGGGTCCAGCCAGCGCAGGTCAGCGAGCGCCACGGGCGCGCCCGTCAAGTCGAGCCAGAAGCCCGAGCGCCGGAAGCCGATGGTCCCGTGACCACTCACGGTGGACGCCGGCAGCCGCATGTGCGCGCCGCGCCACCACAGCGAGTCCTTGCTGGCGAACAGCGTCCCCGTGAGCGACCGAATGTCGACAGAGGGTGGACGATAGGGCTCGGCAAGCATGGACAACGCCGCGATCTCGACAGCTGTCGGCGCACCTCTGCTGCCGATGCGCACCACGGGCAAGTGCGCGTCGATGTTCCGGTAGTCGACGATGCGCTGGTAGCCGCCGGGCACGCGCGCCGTTCGCCTGCGGCCCGCCACATCGAGCGACTTCGCGATGGCCTTCTCTCGCTCGGCGGACGCGAGCGACGTATCCGGACGCCACGGACGGCGATAGAGAAAGCGCCCGTGCCGTATGGTGATGTCGCGCAGCTCCGGCGGCGTGCTCACGCGCGCCGAGTCCTTCACCGTGGTGCTCGGCCGCATGAGCGATTGGAAGTTCCAGCGCGCACCGGGGCGCTTGTCCAACACCACCACCGGCGTGTCCAGCACGAGCGAGCGTAACACAAGCCGTCCACGCAGCGCGGGGAACAGTGCGTACCGCACCTGGACTCCGCGCGCGGCGAATACCGGGTGATGCAGGCTGTCCAGCAGCTCGACGTTCGTGAGCCTTGCGCCCGTAAAGAGATTGCCGCGCAAGCGGGAGACCTTCATCTCGCCCGTCATGCGTGCGTTGGCCGCCGAGACCACGATGCTGCGTACGCGCTCATTGCCCCACGGCGTCAGGGCGAGCACCACCACCACGACGACGACGACCATCGCGAGACCCACGACGCCCGCGAGGAGCATCGTTGCTGCGCGTCGGCGCGTCATCAGAAGGCCTGCCCCATGGCGAAGTGCACCACGATGCGTCGCGCGATGGAGTGCAGCGTGCCAGTCGACGGCGCGATGGGCGAGTAGCTCTTTTCGCGCGTCAGTTGCACGACACGATTGTCACCGCTCGCATCCACGATGGCGACGACCACAGGAAGCGATCGCGCACCCACGGGACGGAGCCCGAAGTCCAAGCGCAGCACGCCGAGCGGCGAGCGATAGCGAAAGCCGCCGCCTGGCGTGATGGCCGCGCGCGACTTGGCCGCCGACACGAGCCCGCCCGCGCCGACATACGCGCCGTCGATGAACAGCACGCCGCCCAGCGCCTTGGCCAGGGGAATACGAAGCTCGGCGCTGGCCTCGATGAGGCTGCTGCCACCGATGGGCCGCGCAAAGAGTTGGTCGTTCGGCACCGCGGTGGGATCGCACTGGCCATTCGCGATGGTCGCGTCCGAACACCCGCTGGCCAGCAGCGACACGCGCTGCACCTGAAGCACCTGCGGACCAAGCTCGTTCTCCGCGAATCCGCGCACGGACTGCATGCCGCCCGCGTAAAAGCGGGCACGCGGGTGCAGCACGCTGACGCCACTGCCCGCGCGCACGTAGCCGGCGCGGCCGTGCAGCGCGAGCATCATTGGCAGCACCGGCGCGCCGCTCTCTGAGCGCTGCTCGCCGAGCGCGCGGTAGACCGAGGCGTCGGCGGAGATGCGGGTGTGCGTGAAGTTGGAGCCCGTGCTGCTGGAGGCGTGCTCTGCGTCCACGACGCCGGTATAGCCGCGCGTGGGCACCTCCAGGTCGTCCGCGCGGTCCACCCAGGCGCTCAGCCCGACGGGCGCAAGCCGCTGCCACTTCGTGAGCGCGTCGCGCGTCGCGGAATCGCAGATGCCGTAGCTGGCGCAGAAGTAGACCGCACTGCCCTGCACGCGAGACGTCTCCAAGCGGTAGTTGATGCCGATGGGCGTGCGCGGAGCGAGCTCGTGCCTGACGCCGATCGTCGCGCCGGCGTCGTCGTCCACCACGACGTTCGCGATGGCGCGCCGTCCGGCGAACGCGGTGAATGCCGCCGAGGTGCGCGCGCTGCCGATCCACGGTTGCGTCAACGTGAGCGACGCCTGGTACGTCGGCGCGAGGAAGCCATCGGGATCGCCGGCGTGGTCAGTGGGCAGCGCCTGCTGGAAGATGGCGCGCCCGTTCAGCTGCTCGCCGAACAGGTTGCCCGCGGCGCCGCGCAGGGAGAGCCAGCGTCCAGCACCGAGGTCGTTGAGCCGCAGCTCGGCGGCTGCCTGTCCGAACTCGATGGTGCTGAACCCGAGCGTCACGGACGCCTGACGCTCGGGCGTCTCGGTGATGGCCATCGTGATGGTCTTGAGGCTGTCGCCGGCGGCGGGGGTGATGGCCAGCGCACGCGCGATGGCCGGCGACTCGAACAACCGCTTCTGGCTCTCGAGCACCGCGTCGCGGGTGTAGAGCGTGCCCGGTTGCAGCAGGACGCCGCGTCGGAGCGTGGCGTCGTCCAGGTACCTGTTGCCCTGGAACTCCACGTGCGCCACGCGGGTGAGCCAGCGCGGGTCCACGTCGATGCGCACGGGGACGCGATGCGAGGCATCGGGGCGCGGCACCGAGGTGTCGATGCGGACGTCGCCATAGCCCTTGTTCCACACCGCGGCCTTGAGGCGCGTGAGCGTGGAGTCCAGTGCGACGAGGTCGAGCGGCTGGCCTTCGACGAGCGTCACGGCGTCCGAGATTTCCTTGGCCGTGAGCACTGGAGCGCGCAGCGTGACGACCAGCGAGCCAACGCGAGTCGCTTCGCCCTCGATGATGCGAAACGCCACTGCGGCGCCGCGTGGCGTCGGCGTCAACACCGTGTCGACCTGCGCGTCGCGGAAGCCGCGCTGCCAGAAATGGACGCGCAGCTTGGTGATGTCCTCACCGAGTGCGGCGGATGTGGTGCGTCGCCGGTCGGTGAAGAGCTGTGTCGGCGTGAGCTTGCAGAGCGGGATGAGGAACGGCAGGCGGCAGGTGGAGCCGCGCGTGAAGAGCAGGCGTCGAAAGTCGTCCGGCGACACGAGTGTGGCGCCGGGAAAGGAGAGCCGTGTGACGGTGATGGAGTCGTGCGGATCGCGACTCGGCATCGCGCCCTGCGCGCGTGCTGAGCCGGCGGCGAGCGTGAGGAATGACGCCGCGATGACGAAGCGGTGTTGCAATGCGAGCATTCGGGCGGACGAGGGTTCGGGGCTGCGCGGCGAGCAGGGCCAAGAAGCGAAAAGCGGGCCGCCCGTGGACGTGACCGGGCGGCGGGACCAGCGGCCTGGCAAATGGCTTGACCGATTACTTGACTGAGAGCTTGACCAATGACTTGACTGACACTTGACCAATCAATAGGATCCGGCCGCATGCGCTACCAGCCGCAGTTCGCCATCACGACCGCCCTCCTCACGCGCGTCGAGACGATCGCGTCACTTCGCGAACGGATCCAGGGCGCGGCCGTCCAGGTCGCGTGGATTCCCGCGCTGCAGAAGGACACGCGCGCCCGGACCGCACATTCGTCCACCGCCATCGAGGGCAACCCGCTCACCCTCGAGCAGGTGCGCGCCGTCGAGGCCGACCCCGACTCGATTCCCGCCGCAACGCGCCCGCGCCGCGAAGTGCTGAACTACTTCGCCGCCCTGCGTCACGTCGAGAAGCACGCCACCAAGAAGCGACTCACCCACGCCGACATCCTCCGGCTGCACGCCATCATCGCCGGCCAGGTCATGGACCAGGGCAAGGCAGGTCGCTACCGGACTATCCAGGTGCGCGTCGGACACCACGTTCCGCCGCCAGCCAGCGACGTCTCGGGTCTTATGTTCGACCTGCTGGAATGGTGGACCACCGATGCCCCGACGCTCTCACCGGTGCTGAGCTCGGCCATCCTCCACCACCGGTTCGAGGCGATCCACCCATTCGCGGATGGCAACGGCCGCACGGGACGCGTGCTTGCGCTGTGGGAGTTGTACCGCCGAGGCTTCGATGCGCATCGCATCTTCTCCATCGATGAGTACTACTGGGAGGATCGCCCGCGCTACAACGCCGCTTTGCAAGCGGTGCGTGAGCAAGGCGAGGACCTGACCGCCTGGATCGAATATGCCGCGGAGGGGCTGCATCAGACGCTCGAGCGGACGTGGCAGCGCATCCAGCGACTGTTGGCGTCGCGGGGCCGAGCGCCGGTGTTCCTGCGCCCCAGGCAGGAAGAGTTGCTCCAACTGCTTCGGGCGCGCGGAAGCCTCACCCCGCGTGAGATCTGGGATGGCATCGGTATCTCCAAGCAGGGCGCCATGGATCTGCTGCACCCCCTGATGAAGGCCGGCCTTGTGAAGCGCACCGGGACCCTGAAGACAGGCCGCTACGCCTTGAAGTAGCCGTCGCCCTGCGACTGCGCGAGAAGCGCGGCGTCAGCGCCCGATTCGGCGCCAGGGTCCACGGCGGCGTCCGGACTCACCTCGGAGGCAACCTCAGCCTCGAGGCCGCGGGCCGCGCGCTTCTTCTCGAGCACCATCGCGTGGTACTGGCTGCCCCACGCGCCCATCACCTCGAGCACGCAGTCGAGCGTCTTGCCGAACTCGGTGAGCGCATACTCGACCCTCGGCGGAATCTCCGGGAAGATCGTGCGGCTCACGACGCCATCCTCCTCCAGCTCGCGGAGCTGCTGCGTGAGCATCGTCTGGGTAACCCCCGGAATAGCCCGCTTGAGCTGGCCGAACCTCGAGATGCCATGCTGTAAGTGCCCGATAATCAACAACTTCCACTTGCCGCCGATCACGCTGAGCGTGACTTCCACAGCGCAGGAATAGCGCGGGTCACACATCCACTCCGCCTCTTTCTTCTTGCTCAGGCGCATCGTCCGCTCGTCGTCGAGGGTGATAGGCAGTTAAAGCGTACTAGGTACGTAGGAACCGTCTACAGCAGGAATTACTGTCTACTTGGAAGAAGACTTATAGCAGATAGTTTCGCAACTAGACATAAAGACGGCAAGTAGCTCGCGAACTAATTCCGGCCTCACCGGGTTCGGGTCCGAGCGATGACACCACCTCTTTCGGTTGCGATCATGACACACATCAGGAATTCGGTAGCGACGCTGGTCCTCTCCGCCCTTCTGGCCGGTTGCGTCGCACAGGCGGGGTCCCCGCCTCCCGCCCCACCCCAGGTCACGGTGGCCACCGCCATCGAGGTCAACCTCGACGAGTTCGACGAATTCACGGGTCGCCTGCAGGCCGTGGACGTCGTCGAAGTGCGCCCACGCGTTGCCGGACTCCTCCAGCGCGTCGCCTTCCGTGAGGGAACCGAAGTCCGCCGCGGCGACGTCCTCTTCACCATCGACCCGCGTCCCTACCGCGCCGAGCTCGATCGCGCCCGCGCCGAGTTGAATCGCGTGAAGTCGCGCGCCCAGCTCGCGCACAGCGAGGTGGAACGTTCGCGCATCCTCGTCGAAAAGCAGGCGATCTCGCGCGAGGAGTTCGACGTCCGCGTCAACGCCGAGCGTGAAGTGGCGGCCGCAATCAGCGGCGCGGAGGCGGCCGTGCAGACCGCCGCGCTGAACCTCGAGTTCACCGAGGTACGCGCGCCCATCGCCGGCCGCATCAGCCGCGCCGAGGTCACCGAGGGGAATCTCGTGCAGGCGGGAGCACCGTCGGCCACGCTGCTCACCACGATCGTCTCGCTCGACTCGATGTTCGTGTACTTCGACGCGGACGAGCGCGCGTTCCTCAAGTACGGCGTGAATGGACGTGGCGACGCCCGGCAGAACCTGCGCAGCGGAAAGTTCTCGGTGCGTATGGCACTGGCCGATGACGCGGGCTTCTCGCACACAGGTCGCCTCGACTTCGTGGATAACCAGCTCGACCCCGCGACGGGAACCATCCGCGCTCGCGCCATCTTCTCGAACGCCGCGCGGGGCTACGCGCCCGGGCTCTTCGCACGTGTGCGGCTCATGAGTGGAACGCAGCGTCCGGTCGTGCTCGTGCGCGACGCCGCCATCGGCACCGACCAGGATCGCAAGTACGTGCTGGTGCTCAAGCAGGACAAGACGGTCGAGTATCGCGTCGTCCAGCCAGGCCGCATCACCGACGGGCTTCGCATCGTGACGTCGGGCCTCGCAGCCGGCGAGCAGATCGTGGTGAACGGCCTGCAGCGCGTTCGTCCGGGCTCCGCCGTGACCGCCACGGTCGAGCCGATGCGCAACGACTCCACGACTGTCGCGACCGCGGCAGCGAAGTAACCAACAAGGCATATCCGTGAAATTCTCAAGATTCTTCATCGATCGCCCGATTCTCGCGGGCGTGCTGTCGCTGATCGTCTTTCTCGCCGGCACCATCGCGATGTTCGCGCTGCCCATCAGCGAATATCCCGAAGTCGTCCCGCCCTCCATCGTCGTCCGGGCCATGTACCCGGGCGCCAACCCGCGCGCGCTCGCCGAGGCCGTGAGCACGCCACTGGAAGAGCAGATCAACGGCGTCGAGAACATGCTCTACATGGGGTCGCAGGCGACGGCGGACGGCGTGGTCACGCTCACCGTGACGTTCCGCATCGGCACCGATCCCGACGTCGCGCAGGTGCAGGTGCAGAACCGCGTCAGTCAAGCGCTCCCGCGACTACCGGAGGAAGTACGGCAGTACGGCGTCACCACGGTCAAGAGCTCACCCGACCTGACGATGGTCGTGCACCTGGTGTCGCCGGACGGTCGCTACGACATGACGTACCTGCGCAATTACGCCACGCTGCAGGTGAAGGACGCGCTGGCGCGCATCAGCGGCGTCGGCCAGGTGCAGATCTTCGGTGCGGGCGACTACGCCATGCGCATCTGGCTCGATCCCCAGAAGGTCGCCGCCCGCGGACTGTCGGCGAGCGATGTCGTGCAGGCCATTCGCGAGCAGAACGTGCAGGTGGCGGCCGGCGTGGTTGGCGCTCCGCCCATGAAGAGCGACGTCGCGTATCAGTTGAGCGTCAATGCGCGCGGCCGCCTCGTGAACGAGGAGGAGTTCGGCGACATCATCGTGAAGACCGGCGCGGCAGGCGAGTTTACACGACTGCGTGATGTCGCGCGCATCGAGCTCGCCGCTGGCGAGTACGCGCTGCGTTCGCTGCTGGACAACAAGTCCGCGGTGGCGATTCCGATCTTCCAGGCGCCGGGCTCGAACGCCTTGCAGCTCTCCAGCGACGTGCGCGCCACGCTCGCCGAACTGAAGAAGACGTTCCCGCAGGGAGTCGACTACTCGGTCGTCTACGATCCCACGACCTTCGTGCGCGACTCGATCAAGGAAGTGATCATCACGTTGTTCGAGGCGACGCTCCTCGTCGTCATCGTCGTCGTGCTGTTCCTCCAGACGTGGCGCGCGTCGATCATCCCGCTGCTGGCGGTGCCGGTGTCGATCGTGGGCACGCTCGCGTTCATGCTCGCCTTCGGATTCTCGATCAACACGCTGTCACTCTTTGGACTCGTCCTCGCCGTCGGCATCGTGGTGGACGACGCCATCGTCGTCGTGGAGAACGTGGAGCGGAACATCGCGCTCGGCATGACGCCGCGCGAAGCGAGCTACCAGGCGATGCACGAGGTGAGTGGACCGATCATCGCGATCGCGCTCGTGCTCTGCGCCGTGTTCGTGCCCATCGCCTTTGTCAGCGGATTGACCGGACAGTTCTACCGGCAGTTCGCCATGACCATTGCCTTCTCGACGCTGATCTCCGCGTTCAACTCGCTGACGCTCGCGCCGTCACTCAGCGCGCTGCTGCTCAAGCCGCACGGTGCAGCGCCAGACCGTCCGACGCGCGTCATCGAGCGTCTCTTCGGCTGGGTCTTTCGCCCATTCAACCGGGTGTTCGCACGCGCTTCCGAGAGCTACGGCCGAGGCGTGGCTGGCGTGATGCGAAAGAGCGGGATTGCGCTCGCGGTGTATGCGGGGCTGATCCTGCTCACCGTGTTCGGCTTTGCGCGCGTGCCCACCGGTTTCGTGCCGACGCAGGACAAGGGCTACCTCATCGCATTCGCACAACTGCCCGACGCCGCAACGCTCGATCGCACCGAAGCCGTCATTAAGCGCATGGGCGACATCGGTCTCAGGCATCCGGGCGTGGCGAACGCGATCGCGTTTCCCGGCTTGTCGATCAACGGCTTCGTCAACAGTCCCAATTCGGGGATCGTGTTCTTCGGGCTCAAGAGCTTCGAGGAGCGCGAGGGCGATGAAGGCTACGGACCGGCCATCGCGGCTGCGTTGAACCAGGAGTTCGGGTCCATCCAGGACGCCTACATCGCCATCTTCCCGCCGCCACCAGTGCAGGGGCTCGGCACCATCGGCGGCTTCAAGCTGGAGATCGAGGATCGCGCCGCGCTCGGCGAGGGTGAGCTCAACAAGGCGTTGCAGGAGCTGATGGGCAAGGCATACCAGACGCCGGAGCTCGCGGGTGTGTTCTCGGGCTTCCAGACGAGCGTGCCGCAGCTTTCCGTGGACGTGGATCGCGAGAAGGTGAAGCGACAGGGACTGCAACTCACCGACGTCTTCCAGACGCTGCAGATCTACCTGGGCTCGGCGTATGTGAACGACTTTACGCGATTCGGGCGCACGTTCCGCGTCGTGGCGCAGGCGGATGCACCATTTCGCGCGACCGCTGACGGCATCGGACAGCTCGAGGTGCCGAACGCACGCGGCGAGATGGTTCCGCTCAGCTCCGTGCTCACAGTGCGCCAGTCCAATGGTCCCGATCGCGTCGTCCGGTACAACGCGTATCCGGCGGCCGAGGTGAATGGCGGACCGGCGCCGGGCGTGAGCTCGGGGCAGGCGGTTGCGGCCATGGAACGGATCGCGAAGGAAACGCTGCCCAACGGCATCACCTTCGAGTGGACGGAGCTCACGTACCAACAGATCCTCGCCGGCAACACCGCGCTGTTCGTGTTCCCGTTGTGCGTGCTGCTCGCGTTCCTGGTGCTGGCGGCGCAGTACGAGAGTTGGTCGCTTCCGCTCGCCGTCATCCTGATCGTTCCGATGGGGCTGCTCTCGGCCATCGGTGGCGTGTGGCTCACGCGGGGCGACAACAACATCTTCACGCAGATCGGGTTGATCGTGCTGGTGGGACTCGCGTGCAAGAACGCCATTCTCATCGTGGAGTTTGCGCGCGAGCTGGAGCACCAGGGGCGCGATGTCGTCAGCGCTGCACTGGAAGCCTGCCGGCTCCGCCTGCGTCCGATCCTCATGACGTCGCTCGCCTTCATCATGGGCGTGATTCCGCTCGTGATTTCCAAGGGCGCCGGCGCCGAGATGCGCCGCGCGATGGGCGTGGCCGTGTTCTCGGGCATGATTGGTGTGACGATCTTCGGGCTGATCCTGACGCCCGTGTTCTACGTGGTCATTCGCAAGTTCGTCGAACGGCGTGGCGCCTCGGCGTCACCGGCCGACGCAATCTCGAGCACACCGGTGCTCGTCGGCGATCGGGAGGCGCCGTCTCATGCGTAGTCTTTCATTCAGGGTGGCCGGCACCGCGCTGGCAATCAGCGTGGCCGCGACACCGCTCGGTGCGCAGTCGTCCGGAGCCATCGCGGGGCATCGGTCGGACGTGGAACACGAGCTCGTTCCCTTCTGGCGGCAACTCGGCGACACGACGCTCGACCGACTGGTCGGTCAGGCCCTGCGCGCCAACAACGACGTTCGCGCGGCGCAAGCCAGCGTGCGCGGTGCGCGCAGTGCGCGACGGTTGGCGGCGTTCGACTTCGCGCCAACCGTGACAGCGAACACCGCGCTGCTGCGCCGGCGCTTCAGTGCGGCGCAACTCCCGGGTGCGTCAGCCGCGAATCGTGAGCAGGACGTGTATGACGCCGGATTCGACGCGAGCTGGGAGGTGGATGTCTTCGGCCGGTTGCGCGGTGCGTATGCGGCGCAGAGGGCCGCTGAGTCATCGGTGAATGAAGTGTTGCGCGACGTCCAGCTCTCGCTCGTGTCGGAGCTGGCGCGAGCGTACTTCGAACTCCGTGGTGCGCAACGGCAGTTGTCAGTCGCCAACCAGAACGCGGCGAACCAGCGACGCACGCTGCAATTGACCGTGGACCGCCTGGCGGCCGGTCGCGGCACCGCGTTCGACCGTGAGCGTGCGAGCGCCCAGGTGAGCACCACGTTGGCGGGCGTCACCGCCACCGAGGCGCGGATCGCCAGCGCGACGTATCGCATCGGCGTGCTCGTGGGTGGCGAGCGGCTGACGTCGATTCCACCGAGTGCGTCGCTTGGTGACGAGGAAGTGGAGGCCGATTCCCTCGCGCTTCCCGCCGTGCCGTCAATCGAGTCGGTGGCGCACCTCATCCGCCAGCGTCCCGATGTGCGGGGTGCGGAGCGTCGTGTCGAGACGCAGCGCGCGTTCGTGAACATGGCGCGAGCGGACTACCTGCCGAGGTTGAGCGTGGTGGGGAGCGTGGGCTACAACGCCGGGCAGAGCGATGTCCTGGGCAAGAAGGAGGCATCGCGATACTCGATCGGGCCGGTGATCTCGTGGGCGGCATTCGACCTCGGTCGCGTGCGGACGCGCGTCGAATCGGCGCAAGCGCAGACGGATGAAGCGCGCGCGCGATACGACCAGACGCTGCTCGGCGCGCAGGCGGAGGCGGAGAACGCGGTAGTCGCCTACGATCGCGCGCGGGCGCGCGTGGTGTTGCTGCGGGACGCGGCGCACGCGAGCGAGCGTGGGGCGGAGTTGGCGCGGTTGCGCCTCAACGGCGGCGAGTCCGACTTCCTCGAGGTACTCGATGCGCAGCGAACGCTACTCGACGCGCAGGATCGTCTTGCGCAGGGCGAGACCGACGCGGCGACGGCGTTCCTCGCGCTGTACAAGGCGCTTGGTGGTGCGTGGGCTGGTAAGTAGTTGTCACCCTACATCCAGGGCTCGTCCGCCGTCGGCCCGTAGATCGAGGGCACCTTCGCGTCCGCCATGCGCAGGTATACCGAAAACTGTCCGCGATGGTGGATCTGGTCGAACAGGATGAACCAGAGGAAGTCCATGGTCGGAATGTCGCCCATCTTCTTCGGGGCGACGAGAAATTTCACCGTCCCGCCGGAGAGCATGTCGTCAGGCAGTGCCTTCACGGCATCCACGAGTTTCGCCTTGCCTGCCTCGAACGCGAGGATCGACTCGGCGATGGTGTCCGGGACGGGTGGAGTGCCGCCGGAGAAATCCAGCGAGTTGCTCAACACGCCGAGTGTGAGTCCCTGCTCGAGTGCGAAGATGAACGCGAGCTCGCGCGCACTCTTGCCCTTCGGGTGCGGGCGGATCTCCGCT
>JANOIJ010000337.1:0-24916 GCA_031407575.1 Gemmatimonadaceae bacterium
GCGGTCATCCCGACGGTGTGGCCGGCGGCACGGAAGGGGGTCTGAGTCGGGGTCAGAGTAGAATCGCGTTTTGCGAGGGTTACTCTGACCCCGACTCTGACCCCATCCGCCCCGAGCTCGCGACGCTCAACGCAGGTTCAGCGACGTCTGCGCGCGCACTATCAGCGTTCTCCGCGTTCGCCGTCTGGTGCGCCTCGACGCGCGCCCCAGATCCGACCAACGGCGCCCGTTCTCGGAATTACTCCACGGCTCTGGATAAATTCTCCAAGACTGACGGCTCCACCCCGCGCATGTTCGACGCCCACACTCGAACCCAGGTCAAGCGCATGCCCGACAATCCCGCCGTCAGGAGCACGCACGCCATTGCGTGCCTCCGCTACACCAACGCCCGCATCGCCATCGACTGGCTCGTCACGACACTCGGCGCCGAGGCGCGCGAGGTGAGTGCCGGCGCAGATGGATCCATTGCGCACGCCGAACTCTGGTTCGGGAAGGGTTGCGTGATGCTCGGCACGTTGAAGAACGACGGCATGCCGCCCACGGTGGCGGGGCAGGGATGTGTGTACGTCGTCGCAGACAGCGCAGCCAGCGTGGACGCGTTGCACGCGCGCGCGATGGCCGCCGGCGCGCGGATCGCCATCTCGCTGCGCGACACCGACTACGGGTCGCACGACTTCGCGTGCGTCGACCCCGAAGGCAATTTCTGGAGTTTCGGGACGTACGCTCCGGCGTAACGATCGGCACCTGCCGACTACTATGCGGATAGTTGACAATCGCCATTCGCCGCGCTAGTCTACTATCAACATAGTACTTGGAGCGGACCATGGACCCCACGTCACTCGGCGTGCGCGAGCTCGACATCATGACCGTGCTCTGGCAGGAGAGCTCGGGGACGGTCACCGAAGTGCAGACGGCGCTCGGGACGCCGCTGGCGTACACCACGGTGCTGACCATCCTTCGCAACCTCGAGGCGAAGGGATTCGTGCGCCGCGTGGAAGAAGGGCGCGCGCACCGCTACTACCCGAGGGTCAAGCAACGCGTCGCACAGCGCCGAGCGCTGCGTCGGTTGATCGACACGCTCTTCCTCGGTTCGCCGGAAGCGCTGCTCGCGCAACTGGTGGACGACCACGACCTCACGGCCGAAGAGCTCCAGCGACTCGCCAAGCAGCTTACGGACGCGTCGGATAGTGGAGCGACGCCATGATCGCCGCGTGGATGCTGTCCGCACTGGTCTTTACCGCACTGCTCGGCGTGTCGGCGCTGTTCGCGGAAGCGGCGCTACGCAGCGCGCGTCGACCGACGCGCCTGCCGTGGCTCGTCGCCATGGCCGCATCGGTGACGTGGCCGGTGATCGCGCCGATCGCGCGCCGCCTCCTCCCGGTAGACGACAGCTCGTTCTCGGTCGCGACCCTGCCGTCGATCCAGGTCATATCGGATCAACTGCCCGCGACCCTGACGTGGCCCGTGCGACTCGACGTCCTGCTGCTCGTCGTGTGGGCACTGGCCAGCGCAACCATGCTCGCGCGCCTCACGCGCGCCCTCGTGCATCTCGCACGCATCCGACGCACGAGCCTGCCACGCGTCGTGGACGGCGTGTCCGTGCTGGTAAGCGAGAGCGTGGGGCCAGCGGTCGTCGGCGTGGTGCAGCCGAGTGTAATCTTGCCCGCGGCGTTGCTCGAGCTGGACGCACCACTGCGGCGACTCGTGCTGCGTCACGAAGAGGAGCACTGCCGAGCGCGCGATCCGTGGGTGGTGATCGGGTCTGCTGCCGCGCTGGTGCTGGTCCCGTGGAACCTGCCGCTCTGGTGGATTGTCCGTCGCGCTCGGCTCGCGCTCGAGGTGGACTGCGACGCGCGCGTCCTCGCCACCGAGACCAACACGACGCAGTACGGAAAGCTGCTCCTGCTCATTTCGCAGCGGCAAGGCGCGACGCCATTCGCGCCGATGCTTGCCGCCTCACGCTCACATCTCGAACGGAGGATCACCGCCATGCTTCCAATCCGTGCCAGCGGCCGGCGCACGAAGATCGTCGTCGCACTTCTTGGGACCGTCGTCGCGGGGATGGCGGCATGCACCTCGCGCATTGCCGACGTCGCCTCCCCGACAGCGAGCATCGCGGCGTCGCCGACCATAGTTCCGGCAGGGAAGCCGTACTTCGAGTACCAGGTGGAGAAAGCGGTGCGTCAGGTTCCAGGCACGGGCAACCTCCGCTACCCGGACATGCTTCGCACGGCGGACGTCCAAGGTGAAGTGCACGCGCAGTTCGTCGTGGACGAGAACGGCGTGGTAGAGCCCGGGTCGTACAAGGCGCTGAAGTCGGACCACCAACTCTTCTCGAATGCAGTGGAGATGGCGCTGCCGAACATGCGCTTTGCTGCTGCGGAAATCGGTGACAAGAAGGTGCGCCAGCTGGTGCAGCAGCCATTCACCTTTTCGCTCAGCAGGAACCCCGTCGCGCCGGTTTCGCCGAGTGTTGCGAGTCCTGCAGCGCGCGCGGAGGAACAGCTGCAACCCGTCGATCGCGCTCGTATCCAGCCCGCACTGCGGCAGTTGGGCCTTGCCCCGGACTCGGCGCTTACACGTCGTGACATCAAGGCCCTCGCCAGGACGGTCGGAGCCGATGCTCAGAGACCAAAGGATGCGCAGCAGATTCGCGGCACCGGCGCGCTGCGCTATCCAGACATGCTGCGCTCAGCGAACGTCGAGGGCGAGGTGCTCGCGCAGTTCGTCGTCGACGCGAATGGCGACGTGCTACCGGGCAGCCTCAAGGTGCTGCGTTCAAGTCACGAGCTCTTCACGGATGCGGTGAAGACCGCACTCCCCACGATGCGATTCTATCCCGCCGAGGTCGAAGGGAAGAAGGTGCGGCAGGTGTTGACTCGGCCATTCACCTTCAACCTGTCGAAGCAATAGACGTTGACAGCGTCAGCGAAGGCACGCTCGGTGACCGCTCTCGAAGCCTGCGCGAAAGTTCGCTAACCGCTGTTCACGCGTGCCGTGGCCCATCAACGCCGCACGAGTAGCGATGCGACGATCCATGCGGCGATTCCCCGTGAACTCCGGCGTGGGATCGCCCGCCGCGGCGAGACCGAAAAACGCTTCCTCGAGATCACCCCGCTCCAGCGTGCCATCCTCCTCGGCTGACTTCGTGAACACGCCAGCCAGGCAATCGGCCATCGCTTCGTTCTCGTACGGGATGGGCGAATCCTGTCCGAGCTGGATCGCCACCGCATGCCCCATCTCGTGCGCGATGATGCCGACCGCCGCCATGTCGCCGTCGGTGCCAAGCTCATTCGCCGCGGCCTTGGCCTGGCGCGCGACGAACACGTCGTCGTAGTAGATGGTGTTGCGCAGCGGGCAGTATACCGCGTTGTTCGCCGGCATCACACCGCACGCCGAGCGGACGTTGCCGCGATAGCGCGCGATGCTGGGCACCACAAAACGGGCGCCAGCCTGACTCAGGTCGTTCGTCCACATCGCCGCCAGCGCGTGATACGCATCGCGGACCTTCCTGTTCGACGCGTCGACCTCGGCATTCGTGACGTCGTCAGCCGTGGGTGAGACGGGGTTAGCCGCTGCCGCGCCCGTCGCGGACACAATGAAGACCAGTGCGAGCCCACCATAGCGGGCCCAGCGTGCGAGCCATGTACGCATGTTGTCTACCTCCGCTCACTACTACACATCCACGTTTCAATCGTTCGACATCCCGTACCGCTCCGGGTCACTGCCCACGCGGGCCGATGCGATGAGCTTCGGCACGTAGTCCTGCGTCTCCCGCGGCAGCGATGAGAGAATCCGGAAGAAGTCCTCGTCCGTGCCCGTCGTTTTACCCGTCACCTTCTTCAGTGCCCTGGACACCGTGCCCTGACCTGAGTTGTACGCCGCCGCGGCGAGGTACCACGAGCCGAACCGCTCATGCAACTGTCCCAGGTACGTCAGCGCCGCGTCCGTGGCTTCGGCAGGATTCTTTCGCTCGTCGGTGCGGCGCGTCACCGTCAGCCCGAACTCGCGCGCGGTGGCGCTCATGAACTGCCACATGCCCACCGCACCCACTTTCGAGCGCGCGTTCGGATTGAAGTTCGACTCGATCAGTGCGAGGTAAATCAGCTCCCTCGGCATCTGCTTCTCGTCGAGCTTCTTGTTGATCATCGCCGAATAGCGGTCCATCCGGTCGAGCGACATGGAAAAGTCGCCTCGGAGGGACGTGGTGAGCCGGCGCACCCAGTCGTCGACCCGGGTGTTCTCGACGTTGACGTCGAGCACGCTGAAGTCCGCCGTGCTCGCAGCCGCAGCGGAGTCCACGACCGCGACGATCGGCGCACCGCCGAGCTCGGCTACTGGCGTCGCGATCGCGGCCTGCGTTCCGGTCGCCTTCGCTACGAAGGAGCTGTGCTCGAGACCGACAACGAGTGTGGAAATGCTCATCGCCGCCGCCAACGCCGAGAATGCGATGCGGGATCGCGTGCGTAACAAGAACTGGCGTGTCGCCATCGGTGTGGCCTCCTATCTCATTGGTATACCTAAACTTAGCGAGATAGTCGAGGCTTTGCAGACTTGACCTTTGCGCAGGTTACTCCAAGAGTTCGCTACGCCCGCAGCGCCGAATATTGACTAGTCTGACCAGATTCGCTAGGCTTTGCGCATGGCTGATCAATACTCGTTGTATGACGCGAAGGCGAACCTGTCTCGGATTGTCCGTCAGGTCCGTGAGAGCGGCACCTCAGTCGTCATCACGGTGCATGGCGAGCCCGCCGTCGAACTGCGGGCGTACAAGTCGCTACCTGATGACATCGAGGCTCGCTGGTCCGAGCTCGAGGCGCGAGGGATGATATCGCGGCCGGCCGGCCGGCCCGGCGACGCGCCGTGGAAGCCAGTGGCCAAACGGTCCGGAGCGCTCGCCCGATTCCTCGCCGATCGCGACGACGCGTGAACGGTCGCGCGTACATCGATTCGTCGTGCCTGGTGGCGATTGCGTTCGGGGAACCCCACGTCGGTCGCCTGGCAGCTCGCATTCGTAGCTTTGCGGCGATTTCTGCTCACCCATTGCTCGACGCCGAGGTGCGTTCCGCGTGCGCTCGCGAGGGTGTCGGCATTCCCACCGTCGAGCTCGCGCAGATTGCCTGGGTGGAGGCGCAGCGCCCGCTCTCAGCGGAGATTGACCGTGTGCTTGCCGCGGGATACCTGCGTGGCGCCGACTGCTGGCATGTTGCGACAGCGCTGTTCGTGTCCCCTGATCCTCGTCAGCTCACGTTCCTCTCTCTCGATACGCGACAGCGCGCAGTCGCAAAGGTGCTCGGATTCAAGGTGTGAGGTCATCGGGCGTCGCTCCATACCAAGGGCGAGACGGCATCCCTTTTCGCAATGGTGGAACTCCTCTTATCGTTCCACCACCCGCTATTCACAGGAATTGCGATGGCACTCAACATCAAGAACTCCGGGACTGAGGCGCTCGCGCGCGAGCTTGCCGACAAGACCGGCGAATCACTCACAGAGGCCGTGACCATCGCCCTGCGCGAGCGTTTAGCCAGTCTCCGCCAGTCTCCGCCAGCACCCCGCTCGGCCCTCGCTCCTCGCGGAGATTGCGCAGATTCAGCGGTTCGTACGCGAGATTCCCGTCCGCGACAAGCGCTCTGCCGATGCAGTACTTGGCTACGACAAGTTCGGCCTGCCGCGTTGACCATCCTTCGGCGTGCCGAATACTCGTGATAATCGACGGCTCTGCGCTAATTGCCATCCTCCTGGATGTGCGCGAAGCGTGTCGCTTCGTGAACGCGATCGGCTTCCTGAACTCCGACGCGACCGCCGCCGAGTACTGACGCGCGCCACCGCGAGCTACCGCGCGAACCCCAACGCGCGCTTCACCGCCGAGTTGTCGACCGCGCGAATGCCAGATGCGTCCAGGCGCCACTTGTCCATGTACTGCGCCGGCCTCACGAGGGCGACGCCACTCTCCACAAGCAACGACTCCAGCGCAGCGTCGGCATACGGTCGCCCGACTCCCTCCAGGAACGGCGTGTAGAACGAATCCCAGTGCACCGGCAGGAACGCCTTCGGCCGGAGAACCGGCAACGCGAGCCGAGCGACCGCCGCGCCACCAGACCCGATCCAAAGATCCACCGACACCAACCCCGCCTCGCGCATCGCTGACCGGAGATTCTCGATCGGCGCGCCGTAGTTCACGCCATCCACCACGATCGGCACCGCAAGATCGACCGCGCTCGCCGAGTTGCTGAAGAACCACGAGAGCCGGCCACTCGGCGTCTCCACGGCGAACAGGAATGCGCGGTTGCCACCGCCGTTCGGGAAGTCCTCCGCCACGCCGGGCCGGAGTCCGCCCGTGACCGGATCACGACGCGGGACCGCCGACAGCTCCACGGGATTGTGCTGCTCGGGATTCACCGCGGGGTCGCCGCTGTGATTCCAGCGCACCACGCGCATGGTGACGCCATTCGCCAGTGCGAGTGTCTCGCCACCGTGCACGGTCCGGCACCGATCGCGCGGGATGCCCTCCGCTTCCACCTGGAAGCATGTGGAGCGCGACCCGATGACGCGCGCACCGGTGAGCGTCGACCACGTGCCCGTGTCGAACGAATGATCGAAGTGGCTATGCCCCGTGAGCAGCAGGTTCACGCTGGACGGTCCGCCGAGCGCACCGAGAACGCGCGTCACTCCGGCGACGTCGGGCACATACGCCCGCCGAGACTGTGCCAAGCCGCCACCGCCGCCGAAGAACGCGTCCTGCGGAATGCGGGTGATGTACCCGTCGGTAATCACCCGCAGCGGACCGACCTCGTAATACATGTTGGTCACCGACATCCACGTGATGTCCACGTGCGACGTGTTCTCGACGCGCGCCGCCGCGGCGCAGCCGCTCAGGCCGACCAGTGCCAGCAGGGACGCGAGCTTCATTGGTTCCTCGTCTCCAGGTCCTCCCAGCGCGACGTCAACGCACCGATCTCCGATTCCAGCGCCGTCAAGCGCGCACGCGCCTCGGCGATGGCGGCTCCATCGCGCAACAGCTTCGGGTCCGCCAGCGACGCCAACAGCGTCTCCCGATTGCGCTCGAGGACATCGATGCGGTCGGGGAGCGCGGCCAGTTCGGCGATCTCCTTGAACCTGAGCTTTGGCTTCTTCTCGACGCGTGCGGGCTGCGGCGCCGACGGTGCGGCCGGCGCTCGTTTCGGCGCCGCCGCGATGTCCGCCGCAAACTTTCGCTGCCGCACCCAATCGCTGTAACCGCCAACGTACTCGCCCACCTGGCCACCACCCTCGAACACAAAGGTGCTCGTCACCACGTTGTCGAGGAACGCGCGATCGTGGCTCACCACGAGCAGTGTCCCGGAGAAATCGAGTAACAGCTCCTCGAGCAGGTCCAGCGTCTCGATGTCGAGGTCGTTGGTCGGCTCGTCGAGCACCAGCATGTTGAACGATCGCGTAAACAGTCGCGCGAGCAACAGGCGGTTGCGCTCGCCGCCGGAGAGTGCGCGAACGGGAGTCCGTGCCCGGTCCGCCGAGAACAGGAAGTCCTGCAGGTAGCTCAGCACGTGCTTCTGCGCTCCCTTCACGTCGATCCAGTCGGCGCCATCGGCGATGCTGTCGTACACGCTGCGCTCGGGATCGAGCTGCTCGCGCAACTGGTCGAAGTACGCCACCTCGAGCCCAGTGCCAAGACGAATGGTGCCCGCACCCGGTTCCAGTTCGCCGAGGAGGAGGCGCAGCAGCGTGGTCTTGCCAGAGCCGTTCGGGCCGATGAACCCTACGCGATCGCCGCGCGTGACCGTCGACGTGAAATCGCGCACGATGACGCGATCGCCATGCGCGAAGCTCACGTCCTTCGCCTCCGCAACCAATCGCCCGGAGCGCTCCGCCTCCTGCGCCTGAAGCTTCACGGCGCCCGTGCGCTCGCGTCGCGCGCCGCGCTCCACACGCAGCGCTTCCAGCGAGCGCACGCGTCCCTCGTTGCGCGTGCGACGCGCCTGGATGCCCGTGCGAATCCACACTTCCTCCTTCGCGAGCTTGCGGTCGAACTCCGCCCACTCGCGTGATTCGACGTCCAACGCCGCCGCCTTGCGCTCGAGGTAGGTGTCGTAGTCCGTGCCCCAATCCACCAGTCGCCCGCGATCCAGCTCCACGATGCGCGTGGCCACTCGGCGCAGGAACGCGCGATCGTGGGTGACGAAGACCATCGTCGCGCCGCGATCGATGAGGAACTGCTCCATCCATTCCACTGCGTCCACGTCGAGATGGTTGGTGGGCTCGTCGAGGAGCAACACGTCGGGCTGCCGCACGAGTGCGCGCGCAAGCAGCGTCTGGCGCTTGCGTCCACCAGACGCGAGGTGGAAGGGCGCGTCGGCATCAAGGCCGAGGTGCTCGAGCACGGTGTCCACGCGCGACTGCATCTCCCACGCGTTCGCGGCGTCGAGCGCATGGTGCAGGCGGTCGAGCTCGCGCAACGCGGCGTCCGTCGCATTCATGCCAACGTTGTGGCTGGCGTCGTGATAGCGGGCGAGCAGCAGCCCCGCGTCGCCAAGCCCTGCGGCCACCACGTCGAACATCGAGCCCTCGACGTCGTCCGGCACCTCCTGCTCGAGCCGCGCGACGGTCACGCCCGTCTGCCGAATGACGTCGCCGGTGGCGGGCACGATCGTGCCGTCGAGGAGCTTCATGATCGTGCTCTTGCCGGCGCCGTTGCGCCCGAGCAGGCAGACGCGCTCACCGCGCTCGATGGCGAAGCGCGCGCGGTCGAGGATCGATGGACCACCAAACGCGATACTGACGTCCTGCATTCCCAACAAAGCCATTCTTTGTCATCCTGAGCGAAGCGAAGGATCTGCGCCTCGATGATCGTACCTGAAGGTGCAGATCCTTCGCTACGCTCCCTTCGACTTCGCTCAGGGCAGGCAGGATGACAACAGCTACGCTCGTCAAGCCTAGAACGTCACCGACAGGATCGAATGATTGCCGCGTTGCCCCATGCCGGCGAGCAGCGCTGCCTCGGGCGCAACGCGCACCTCGAAGCGCGCCGGCGGCGCTTCGCCAACGCGGCGCGACGTCGCCGTGCCCACGCGCAGCCGCGCAGCCTCGGGCTTCATGTAGCTCGTGGTCAGCGCAGCACCCAGAATCCCGCCGATCGTGGCGGCGCCGAAAAACACGTTGGGGTTGTCGGCCCGGGCCAGCACTGGCAGTGCGATGCCGATCAATCCGCCCGCGAACGTGCCGTACTGGAGCAGGCGCGCCTCCGCTTCGGTATGGTCGAAGGGACGCACGAGGAACCGGTCGGCCGCGATGGCGCCGAGCGCGAAGCCGCCGGTGAGCAACCCGGTGACGAGATGCGGCGAATCGTCCCACGAGTCGGCGGGAATCAGCGACGCAACCGCGGCCATACCAAGAAACTCGGACGTCACCATCGTGCCAACGTCGCCAGCGGTGACGCGGTACGGCGCGTTGCGCACATAGCTCAGGCCCAACGGATACCCCACCGCTCCCGCGCCGATGATGCCGAGCGCAGCCATGCGGCTCGCGCCTGTACTGTTGTCCAGCGCTCCGACGGTCCCCAGCGTGCCCGCGGTCAGTGCCGCGGTGATCGTTGAGCCGTGCGACGTCCCATGCGCCTCGGCGTCGGTCATGGGTTTGCCGAGCGCGAATCCGATCAGGTTGCCCGCGATGCCGCCCGCGAGCGCGGCGCCGGCCACGGTCCGCTCATTGTTCTCGTTGTCGCCCATCGCTGCGAAGAGCGCGAGCTCAGCCGCGATTGCTCCGCGCCGCGCACTGTGCCAGGAGAGGTGATTCTGCGCGCGCGAGACGGTCGTGCTTTGCGTAAGGTTGGCGGCGATGAAGAACGCGCCGCCGGTAATGGCGAGATATGCGGCGGTGGACCCGGCGGGATCCTGAATCATGGTGGCAGCCGCCGGGCCATACAGGATGGCGCCGAGCAGCGTCTGGTTCAGCACGAACGTGCCGCGCACGGGCTCGGAGATGTAGGTCGGGAGGACGTCGGGGATGACGCCAGGACGCGTTCCAACACCGCCCCGGTCTACCGCGGCGCCAAGCGCTCTGCGCGCCGCAACATCGAGCGGATAGCGCTCGAGCACTTCGCGCTGGCGCCGGACAACGAGCACGAACGCCGAGTTGAGCTCGTCGAGCGAGTAGAGCCTGACGTCGATGTAGTCCCCGGAGACCGGCCACAGCGGAGCCGACAAGCTGAGCCGCGCCGCCAACGGCGGTGTGATGACGATGACTCGCCCCGCGCTATCGAAGGCAATGGGCCGCTCGCGTACCTGGGCGGCGGCCGATTGGCTGCCAAGCATCGCTGCGACAAGAAGGAACAGGGGGCGGATTCGTGGGACGAACGAACGGAAAAGACGCATGAGCTGCTGTGTTTGAGGGATTCTGACTACGCGCCGATGTCGTCGATGGGCGCTGGAACGGCGGCCAAGGTGCGCCGCAGCGGTCAACTGCTGGTCAGCGATGAGTCACCGGAGTCATTCTCGATGCGACGTCGCTGAATCCAACACCAGCGGCACGCTTTCGTTGCCCACCCGATGCATCCCGGTGAGGACGATGCGAACAGGGCGCCGCTCGCCGGCAGTGGCGACGACGAGACGGGCTTGCGAGCTCGGCAGGACGTGGCGAGGGTGAAGTAGGTCGGCAATTCCGTTTACCGCAGAGGACGCAGAGGAGCAGAGGTACGCGGAGAACGGCAAAGGGAAGTGCTGAGAATGTGAAAGGGAGTGATGAATGGCCGATGGCTGCCGCGGAGCACAGCAACTGAAGATTGAAAGACAAGACCCTGTTGTTGCAGTTCCTCTGCGTACCTCTGCTCCTCTGCGTCCTCTGCGGTGAACGAGTTGCGCGCGATGCTCGTCGTGCAAGCGATGCACGCGATAGGCAACATGTCACCCGATCCCCAACCGCTTCCGACGAGCCGCCAAGCGCGCGGATCATCGCGGGAATCTCGACCCGTTCCTGAAGACCGTTGCGGGTCTCGACGTTGCCGAACGCGGCATACGCGCTGCCGTGGTGAACTGCGTTGAGTGGCGTACGCCGACTGTCAGCGGGCGGCTTTTCGGCGAGAAGTGGTGACACGATGCCATTTTCCGTATAGGAGAACCGTCCTGTCTTCCTCCCAACGCGGGAAACCCGCGCAAATCGGCTCAATCCCGCGTACACTCCACGCATGACGACGCCTCCCGAGCCCCCGTCGTCCGACATCACGGGCCTGCTCATCGCCTGGGGCGCTGGCGACGAGTCCGCTGCGGCCCAGCTGATGCCTGCCATCTACGCTGACCTGCACCGGCAGGCCGCGCGTGCCATGCGCCGCGAGGCGGGCGAGCACACGTTGCAGGCCACCGCGCTCGTGCACGAGGCGTATCTCCGGCTCGTGGACCAGCGACGCGCATCGTGGCAGAACCGCTCGCAGTTCTTCGGCGTCGCCGCGCAGGCCATGCGACGCGTGCTCGTGGACCACGCGCGCGCGCAACACGCCGCCAAGCGCGGGGGCCACGCACAGCACATCACCCTCAACGACGCCGACCACGGCCTTGCCGCCGGAGATGACGCGCACGGCGTGGAGCTTCTCGCGCTCCACGAGGCACTCGAGCGACTCGCCACCCTCGATCCCAATCAGGCGCGGCTCGTCGAGCTCCGGTACTTTGGCGGACTCACCATCGAGGAAACCGCCACCGCGCTCGGTGTCTCACCGGCGACGGTGAAGCGCGAGTGGTCCATCGCGCGCGCATGGCTGCGTCGCGAGCTCTCGTCGGCGTGACGCCGGAACGCTGGGCGCAAATCAAGGGCGTCCTCGCCGGCGTCATGGACGCGTCGCTCGACGAGCGCGACGCATACATCACGCGCGCCTGCGCCGGCGATCCGGATCTCCGTATCGAAGTGGAGTCGCTGCTCGCCTCCGCCGATGGCGACGACAGCTTCCCCAACGTGCGCGTCGCCATCGCTGCCACGTCTGAGCACTCCATCCTCTCGCACACACTCGGAGCGCAGTACGAGATCGTCCGGCCGCTCGGCCGCGGTGGCATGGGCGCGGTGTACCTCGCGCGCGAGCGCGCACTGGAGCGGCTCGTGGCCATCAAGATCCTCCGTCCCGAGCTGGCCGACGTGCCCGAGAGCCGCGAACGGTTCCGGCGCGAAGCGCGCATCGCGGCGCAGCTCTCGCATCCGGGCATCCTCCCGCTGCACACCTTTGGCGAAGTCGGCGGCGTGTGGTACTTCGTGATGGGGTACGTGCGTGGCGTCACGCTCGCCGAGCGTCTTCGCGTGGAAGGCCGCATTCCGGCCGAGGAAGCGCAGCGGATTCTCGCCGAGCTCGCCGATGCGCTGGAGTGCGCGCACAATGACGGCGTCGTGCATCGTGACATCAAGCCCGCCAATATCCTGCTCGACGAGAAGACGGGCCGTGCGATCCTCGCCGACTTCGGCATCTACAAGGTGCAGTGCACGGGCGAAGACCTCACGTCATCCGGCCTCGTGCTCGGCACGCCGCACTTCATGTCGCCCGAGCAGGCGCTCGGTACTGGCGACGTGGACGAGCGGAGCGACGTCTACTCACTCGCCGCCGTGGGCTACACGATGCTGGCGGGGCGTGAGCCGTTCGCCGGCGTGCGTGCCGAGGAGATGTTGCAGCGTCGCGTGACGCATGATCCGCCGCCGCTGTCGGGGACGTCGGTACCGCCGGCGCTTGCGGCCATCGTCATGCGTGGCATGGCGCGAGAGCGCGGTGCGCGATGGCAGAGCGCGCGCGAGATGAAGGACGCGTTGGTGCGCGCGAGTGGCGCGGCGGGTCCGCTGCCGGAAGAACTGCGTGAGCTGCCCGCGTTCGGTCCATACGCGGTGCTGTGGGCGCTCGCGTGGTCGCTGCTCGCCATTCGGCGCTTCACGTCGACCGGCGACCGCGTGTTGTTGCTACTCATCGCGCTCGTGGTGCCGATCGGCTTTGCGCTGCACATCTGGAACATCGGACGCCATGGGCTGAGTGCGATGGAGCTGGCGCGCGTGTCGTTCTGGCCGCCGGAGTGGTGGGGCATGTGGTGGCCGCGTGCGCTGCGTCGCCCCGCAGACTTGTGGCGACGGCTGCCATGGCCCGCGCGCGCGATGCGCGCGGTGCTCAGCGCGGTCATCGTGGTGCTGCCGCTGTTGATTCTCCTGCGCCAGCCGTTCGGCGTAAAGGTGGGCGTGATTGCGTCGGCGGCGCTGGTGATCGTGGGCGCGCTGCTCTGGACCATGAAGCACGGATTGTCGGGCGGCGAAGCGGTGCGCGTCCTGCTCGGAACCACCATGCCGTCATCGGGTTGGAGCGCGCCTCGCGTCGTGCGGTTGCTCGCTCCGGCGGCGGGCGGCGTGCGTCCTCCTGACCGCGACTCGCCGGCGGATTACCGTCGCGCCATCGCCGAGCTGGTTGCGCAGCGCGCGACGTCCGCGCGCGGCATGGCCACCGAGGTGGATGTGGCGGTGCGGCACCTCATCGGCGCGATCGAGACCTGCGACGCCGAGTCCGGATCGCTGGCGCATGTGGCAAGCACTGGCGACGTAGACCGGTTGACGTCGCACCTCGCGTCCATCGAGAGGGACTCGACGTTGGCCGTCGCGGATCGTCACGAGCTGGCGGAGCTGGTGTCGCGGCAACTCGCGCTGGTGCGGCGCATGCGCGACCGCGGCGAGGACATCGCGCGCCGGCGCGCGCTGCTCCTCAACCTCCTTCACGGACTATGGACGCAACTCTCGGCGCTGGAAGACGTGCCGGAATCGGCCGAGCGGATTCGTGCGCTGCTCGCGGAAATTCAGAGAGGCTAACGGGCGAAAGCGGTCCGGGCCGGGCTCTGTCGCGAGGGAAGGTGGGGCGAGTCTCTGGGAACGACGACAACAGGCCGATCTGAGCCGACTGAACGCCGAACCTACGAACGGCGCCTCTCGATCAAACGGCAGCGTCAACGAGAGGTCGTCGTTGATGCGCATGGGACGGACGAAGGCGCACGGAGCGAATCGGCTGTTGTCCGCAACACGTCGGCGCCCTTGGTCGTTCAAAAAACATCGCGCCACTCGCATTCCTTCGAATCTCGACGCGACCCACAACAGAGTCCGAAGAGCCCTCCTTCCAGCTGCCGAATCAAGGAATGCCCGCAGGTCCGCAGTATCGGCGTTTTCTGTAGTGGCAAATCGGCCCAATCGGCGTTCTACGAATCTCTCGTCACTTTCACTCGCACCGACTTCGACGCAGGCGCGCTACCGATCGACAGAATCACGCCCCGATCGCCGCCTGGTAGATCTGCTCCTCCAGTCGCGCCACGATCCGCCCGATGTCGCCCGTCACGGCCGGAGCACGACCCGCCAGAACCGCCTCCGTGAAATCCGCGATCAACGGCAAATGGATGTTCGCCGCCGGCGGATGCTGCTCGATCACCTCGACGCCATCGCGCACGATGCGCAGCGCGCCGTCGTTCAGCCGCGCGACGCGAAGCGACCCCAACGTGCCGAAGAGATCGAGCGTGTCCTGCGGCTCGCGCACCGCGTGTGTGACGCACAGCGTTGCACGCGGCCCGCGCTCGAACTCCAGCACCGCGATGGCTGTGTCCTCCACGTCGCGATCGAAGACGACGTTGCTCACCGAGCTGACCACTCGACGCACTGGGCCGAGGAGGTTGACGAGGATCTCGAGGCGATGGCAGCCGAAATCGAACATCGGACCGCCGCCGGACTGCTCCTTTTCGATGAGCCACCGGCGTGGATGATCGACCGGCGGATCGAACCACTCGAAGGCGTTGACCTGCGCGAGCACGATGTCGCCGATCACACCATCGGCGATGATTTCCTTGATGCGCGCGATCACCGGGTAGTGGTGCCGGTAGTACGCGATGCCGAGCGTGACGCCGTTCGCCGCGCAAGCGGCGATCATCTCGTCGCATTCGTGCACCGTCATCCCCATCGGCTTCTCACACAGCACGTGCTTGCCGGACTCGGCCGCCGCGACGACCTGTTCGGCGTGCAGCCGCACGGGCGTCGCGATGTAGACGGCTTCCACGTCTTCGTCTGCGAGCAGTGCGCGCCAGTCGCCGTACCAGCGCGGCGCGCCGAACTCACGCGCGAACGACTCCGCGAGCTCAGCGCGCGCGCGACTGACGGCGTACAGGGTGCATGACGGCAACTCCCGAAGCGCCGGTGCAATGCGCCGTCGTGCGATGTCGCCGGCGCCGATGAGGCCCCAGCCGAGTGTCATGTCGTGACCGTCATGTTGTGGTGCATCGAGAATCTTGCCTCACGCTCCTCCGCGCAGCAACGTTGAACGTCGTCCCCCAACCGCCCTTATCGAGCCCAGAATGCCCTCGACGCGCTCCCTGTTCGTCCTCTCTCTCATCGTCGCGACGTCGGTGCCCGCTGCCGCTGGTGCACAGCGCAGCACGACGTCCCCCGTGCGACCCGAAGCCCGCGCTGCCGCCGCCGATTCCGCCCTGCTCGCGCAGTACCGGTGGCGCAACATCGGTCCCGATCGTGGCGGCCGTTCAATCGCCGCATCTGGGGTGAAGGGTCGGCCGAAGGAGGCTTACTTCGGCGCCACCGGCGGCGGGCTGTGGAAGACGACGGACGGCGGCGACAACTGGGGGCCCGTCACCGACGGCCAGATCAAGTCCGCCTCCGTGGGCGCCGTTGCCGTAAGCGAGTCGAATCCCGACATCGTCATCATCGGCATGGGCGAGACCTGCATTCGCGGCAACATCATGCCGGGCGATGGCGTCTACAAGAGCACGAACGCGGGCCGCACATGGTCGCACATCGGATTCAGCGGCTCGGACGCCATCTCGAAGATCCGCATCCACCCCACCAATCCCGACATCATTTACGTCGCCAGCTTCGGCCGATATTCCGTGCCGAGCGCGGAGCGCGGCGTGTACAAGTCGAGCGATGGGGGCAAGACCTGGACGAAGACGCTGGACCGCGGTGACAAGACGGGCGCGATCGACATCTCCATCGACGCGAAGAATCCGAACGTGCTGTACGCGGCGATGTGGGAGGCGTATCGCAAGGAATACCAGATGTCGAGCGGTGGGCCAGGCTCCGGGCTGTTCAAGAGCACCGACGGCGGCGAAACGTGGAGCGAGATCACGCGCGCCAGGGGCCTGCCCGCAGCTGGCGTGGTCGGTCGCATCGGCGTCGCCGTGTCGGGCGCCAACTCCAATCGCGTGTACGCGCTCGTTGAGCACGACAGCGGCGGTCTCTACCAGTCCAGTGACGCCGGCGCCTCGTGGTCGCTCGTCAACGCGAACCGCGACATCCGCCAGCGCGCCTTCTACTACACTCACGTCTACGCCGACCCGAAGGACCAGGACGTCGTGTACCTGCAGAACGTGTCCATGTTCCGGTCGCGCGACGGCGGCAAGACCACCACGAACGTGGGGCAGGGCACGCACGGCGATCATCACGACCTGTGGATCGACGCGGACGACCCGGCGCATCTGGTCTCAGGCAACGACGGCGGCGGCGCAATATCCATGAACACGGGCGCGCGCTGGTCGGCGCAGGACTTTCCCACCGCGCAGTTCTATCACGTCATCACCACGAAGCACCTTCCGTATCACGTGTGCGGAAGCCAGCAGGACAACACCACGATGTGCACGCCGTTCAACTGGAACCTCGCGCAGTTCTCGGCAGGCGCAGCTGGCGGACGCGGTGGTCGCGGTGGCGGTGGCGGCGGCGGACGCGGTGGCGCACCCGCCGACACCGCAACGCCGGTGCTCGGCGCATCGGACATCACGCTCGGCGGCGTCACCGTGTCGTACCAGGCGGGCGGCGGTGAGCCCGGCTACATCGCGCCCGATCCGCGCGACCCCGACCTGTTCTACGCCGGCACCAACAACGGCGGCTACCTCGACAAGTTCAACCGGCGCACCGGCATCTCGCGCGAAGTGAATCCGTATCCGTGGTTCTACTCCGGCGAGCCGTCCAAGGACATCAAGGAGCGCTGGCAGTGGACGTACCCGATCATCTTCTCACAGGTGGACCCGCGCGCGATGTACGTGTCGTCGCAACGGTTGTGGCGCACGATGGATGGCGGCCGCTCGTGGCAAGCCCTGAGTGGCGACCTCACGCGCCACGCGCCCGAGACGCAGGAGAAATCGGGCGGCCCCATCACCGGCGACATGAACGGCCCCGAGGTCTACGGCGTCATCTTCTCGGTGGGGCCGAGCAAGAAGAGTCTGAACACCATCTGGGTGGGTTCAGATGATGGTTTGGTGCACGTCACCCGCGACAACGGCAAGACGTGGGCGAACGTGACGCCGAAGGACATGCCCGACTTCGGACGCGTGAGTCAGATCGACGCGTCCGCGTTCAACGACGGCGCGGCGTACATCTCGGTGCGGAAGCCGCTGCTCGATGATCGCCGCCCGCACATCTGGAAGACCACGGATTACGGAAAGACGTGGACGAAGATCATCTCGGGCATTCGCGAGGATGCGTACGTGCACGCTGTGCGCGAGGATCACACACGCAAGGGTATGCTCTACGCGGCGACGCAGCACGGCGTCTACCTCTCGTACGATGACGGCGCGTCGTGGCAGTCGCTTGGCCTCAACATGCCGGATGTCCCCATCGCCGACTTGATTGTGGAAGGGAACGAGCTGGTGGTCGCGTCGCACGGACGTGGCTTCTGGGTGCTCGACAACATTGCGCCGCTTCGACAGGCCACTCCGACGATCCTCGCCGCGAACGCGCATCTCTACACGCCGCCCGTCGCGTATCGCTCGGCCACCGGCGCGACCATCGCATGGTCGCTCAAGACCGTGCCGACCACGCTCAAGCTCGAGATCCTCGACTCCACCGGTACCGCGCTCCGCACCTTCGAGCCTGACACCACCCGCCCGGATTCGACGCGCGCCGCTGCAGCGCCGGCCGGTGGACGTCGCGGTGGTGGAGTCGTGTTCCTCCCGAAGACCGCTGGCCTCAACCGTATGACATGGGACCTGCGCACCAAGCCCATCGCGAGCTTTCCCGGGATGATCCTGTGGGGCGCCGGCACCAGCGGGCCCGCGGTGCCGCCAGGCCGCTACACCGCGCAGCTCACGGTGGACGGAAAGGCGCTCACCGTGCCACTCGTCGTCGCACGCAATCCGCGCATTCCCGACGTGAGCGACGCTGACATGCGCGCGCAGTACGCGTTCGCGAAGAAGGTTCGCGACAAGGCGAACGAAGCCAACGAAGCGGTGATCGGCATCCGTCGCGTCAAGGCGCAGCTCGCGGACCGCTACAAGAAATCGGAGGACGCGGCGCTCAAGTCCACTGGTGAGACACTCAAGACCAACGCGTCGGCGGTGGAGGAAACCATCTACCAAGTGCGCAATCAGAGCGGTCAGGATCCGCTCAACTTCCCCATCCGCGTGAACAACCGCCTCGCGAACCTGCTGTCCATGACCGAGCGCGGCGACGGGCTGCCGATCAACAACATGCCCGAGATCTTCAACATCCTGACGACGGAGCTCAAGGGCTACACGGACCGCCTGTCGGTCGTCTACAAGACGGACCTCGTCGCGGTGAACAAGGAGCTCGGTCGACTCAAGCTTGCGCCGCTCGATCCGCTCTGCGAGAAGGTCGCGGGGTGCTCGATGGTGCCGTGAACGGCGCAACAGCAGGTGCAGATCCTTCGCGGCGCTCAGGATGACAAGTAGGCCGTCAGCGCTGCTGTGACTTCATGTACAGCCACAGCGCGCGCAGCTCGTCGTCCGACATCAGCGCGAACGATTTCCACGGCATGAATTCAGGGCGCAAGTGACGGCCATCCGGTGTCGTGCCGGTGCGGATGGTCGCGATGAACTGGGCCTCCGACCACGTTGACGCAGCTGTGCCCGCGCGGAGGTTCGGCCCGGGCGGCGAATCGGGATCCGGCGTCTTGGCTCCGCCCAGCGTGGGGCCGTGACACACCCGGCATGGCGTGCCGAGGTAGGAGCCGTACGCGACGGTGACGGCCGGCGGTACCTCGCCCGGGCGCTCCGCGTGTGGAATGACCTCCGCATCCACGATGTTGACGTTGACCGCGTGCAGCACGTGGGCAATCGGCCAGAGCGTCGTGCGAGGCAGCACCGAATCCACTGGCGGTATCGACTTCATGTATGCGATGAGCTGCGCGACGTCCGTGTCCGTCATCAGGTGATACTGGCTGGACGGCATGACGACGAGTGGCCGGCCGTCCGCGCCGATGCCGTGGCGAATCGCGCGCTCCCAGTCGGCGTCGCTGTATGCAGCCCCGATGCCGCCCCGTCCACGCGTGAGGTTCGGCGGTGCCACACGGATCAGTGGAAACGCGCTGAACATCACTTCGCCCGCCAGCGTGCTCGTGTGGCAGCCCGTGCACCCCTGCGTCTCGGCCAACATGCGCCCGCGCCGCAATGCCGCCGAATCCGTTGGTATCTGGAGCGAAACCGGCGGGATCTCGTATGTCCGGCCAAATTTCACCTTGCTCACGACATACCCGATGGCGAGCACGGCGAGGATGACCGCGAACAGGCCGCCAAAACCGTAGCCGACGCGTCGCTTCCAGGTGGTCATGTCGCTCTTAGTGGGTGGCGGTCATGCCAGGTGGGCGCTCCCATCACGGGGACGTACGGTCCGTCGGCGGACGAAATGTCAATCACGCCTCGCCGCACGCCCCCGGAGCCGGCTCTACTTCACAGCAACGTACGTCTCCAACCGGGCCAGCTCCGCCTTGTCCACGTACTTGCCGATCTCGCGGCGGAACTGCTCCATCGACGTGTAGGGGCGATACTCCTCGAACTCGCGCAGCATCTTCGCGCCAATGCCCGGGATGAGCAGGATCTCTTCCTTGCTCGCCTTGTTCAGGTCGATCGGCATCCAGAGGCGGGCGTATACCGTATCGCGCATCGGCTCGCTGAGCGACGCCAGTACCTTGTCCACCGCTGTCATCGAAGTGTATGGCCGGGCGGCGATTACGGCGCCGGCGAGCGAATCCGTCATGCCCGAGATGCCCGCGAGGTCGGCGCGGACCGCGGTATTCGGGTCGACCATGCCGGTGGTGGCAACTGGCGCGGGCGCAGGCGCCATCGTGGCGGCGGCAGTGTCTGCGGGTACGACGGTGTCGCCCGCCTTGGACTTGTCGCCGCATGCAGCGACGAACAGCAACGCGGCGAGCAATGAGGCCTGCGAGTAGTGACGTGACATGAAACGCTCCGTGATGTGGCTGAGGGTTAGACGCAAAGGTAATAGCGTTCGGCTACGCCGTATCGTTGCCGCCGCCGGCGGGATGACGATACCCATACACCAGTCCCAGCAGGCCGAGCTGCGCGAGGGCACCGGGCGCGAGCGTTGGCGTCGCGCCGCCGAGCGCCTTCCATGCGAGCGCAAGGCCGCGAAGCTCCGGGTTCCGTTCCAGCGCGAACTCCACGTTGCCGGCAAAGTGGTAGTAGAGCCCCGCCGCGCCCGCGGCGACGCACAACGCCATGACGACGCGAAACGTCGTGAGCGCACCCCGCGACGGGCGACGCCAGAGCACCAGCGCGCTCACCAAGCCCAGTCCGAGCATGACGATGGGAATCCACTGCTCGATGGAGTCGTAGTGCTCCTGCAACACCAGCTCCGGCAACAGGCCCGCAATGCCGAACAGCAGGAGCACGAGGAGCAGTCCGCGAAGCGTGAAGCGATCGGTGCGCATGCACCAAGATATCCGGGCTACAGGTCCAGCTGCAGCAGCGCGCCCTCGATCATCAACATGCGCCGCTTCGTCGTCACGCCACCGTTGGCGGAGAAGCCGCCCAGCTTCCCACTCGCGGCGAGCACGCGATGACATGGCACCACGATGGGAAACGGATTTCGTCCGAGCGCCTGGCCAACGGCGCGTGCGCTGCCCGCGTCGCCCAACCGCGCGGCGATCTCGCCATAGGTGAGTGTTTCGCCTGGCGCGATTCGGCGCGCGATGGCGTACACCTGCTGGTGAAATTCCGGAACGCTCTGCACGTCGAGCACGGCGTTCGACAAATCGCGCGGCTCGCCGCGCATGAGCGCGATGATGCCGTCGATGGCGCGCTGCACGTCCGCAGGCGGTGCGGCTTCACGCGGGCTGGCGCACCGGCGCAACAGGCGCGCAATCGTCGCGCGCTCCGAACGCTCAGGGAGTTGCACGCCCACGATACCGCGCTCGCTCCAGGCAATCGCGCAGCGACCGATCGCGGTATCGAAGAGCGTGAACGACTCAGCCACGCGACAACGGAGGAATGATGCCGTTCACGCGGCAGTACAGGACGAGCTGTCCGTAGTGCTCGGCGCTGTGCTGGATGAACGACACCATCGTGTCCGCCACCGGAAGCGACACCGTGTCGGTGGCGCGAAGCGCGGTGGCAACCGAGTCCACCGACTCGCGCAGGACGCGTACGAGGGCCGGCTTGTCCGGGTAGTCGGCGGCCGACAGCGTGTTGGCCGCGCCGTCCGGCGATTCGCCGCGCAGCACTGCGCCCGCGTAGCTGTTCCAGAATGCCAGGTGCCGCACCTGCTCGGCAAACGTTCGCACGCCTTCAGCCGGCAGCGCATCGTACTGCTCGCGAGGAAAGTCCTCGGTGAGGACAACGAGCTTGTCTCCAAGGTCTGTCCAGCGCGTCAGTAGCAGGTCTCGCATTGCGGTCTCTCCATGAGTGAGGTCGGGAAGCTCGCAACGTAGAGGAAAGGCTCGGCTCGTCGCTGTCATAAACTTGCTCCGTTGACGAAGACATGCATGCCGCCGATGGTTCGTCGGTGCTCCGTTGCCCGGAGTGACAGTCGAGTGAAACTCGAGACTCAGAACTCAGGGCTCAATTCTTCGGCGCGGATGAATGCCGTCGGCGTCAAGCCAAAGGTGCGTCGAAACGCCGACGACAAGTGACTGTGGCTCGAGAAGCCAAGATCGAGCGCGAGTGCCGAGAGATGCTGTTCGCCCTTTTCGATACGCTCGAGTGCGAGGGTGAGGCGGAGTCGAAGCAGGTACTGGTGCACCGGCAGCCCGGTGATCTCGCGGAACACGCGTGTGAGGTGAAACGGCGAGCTGTGCACGTCGCACGCGAGCTGCGCGAGTGAGTGCGCCGCGCCGGGCGCGCTCGCGAGCACCAGCTTCGTGTGTTCCACGAGCTGTCGACGCTGGCGCAGCGTCTCGGTGCGTTTCGTTGTGGGGCGCACGCCCACGGCAGCGAAACCGTCGCGCACTGCGCTATCCAGCACGCCGAGTGCCACTTCCTGTATGGCCAACGCATCCGCGTGCTCGGCATGCAGTCCGCGGCGCAGCGTGCGCAGGCGCATGGCCGCGTGTGGCGTCAGTGGCGCGTGCGTGATGTGGAACGGCCCGCCCACTCGATCGGCGCAACGCACGTCGTATCGGCCGGCGACGTGAGCCACGGTCTCACGCGAGAAGTCGAGCGCGGTGCATTCGTCGCCGCCGGCAACCGGATGGCTCACGCGATACGGCTCGTCGCAATTGAGGAAGAGCACATGCGCAGGCTCGGCGACGAGTGTGCGCTTCCCTCCGGCGCCGGAGTGCTTCATCCACACGCCGCGTCGCACGAACACCAGCTGGTGCGCGGGCGCGAGCTCCTCACCGCCGCATGGCGACGCCGGTTGCCCGCAACTGACGTCGGCGACTGAGGTGAGGGAGCTCTTGAAGAGCGTGCTTACGTGCAGATGCGCCATGGATACCTCAATATATCTGCTACTTGCTTCGCGCGACGACGTCAGTCCACCCATCGTTCCAGAACAACCGCGCCCGCGACACCGCGCCCTTCTCATCGCGCAGGAACTCCACGTGCGACTCACCATCAATTTCGAACAACGTCGACGTGATGGGCTTCATCCGATCTGTCTTGTTCCGCCGCGAGGTGTTGATGCAGTAGAGCGCGCCACTGCGCACCTCGAAGGTGAACTCCTCGAAGCGTCCCGCGTACGACGCGAGCGTCGCGCGCGGTACCACGACCGCGACCGACGCGGCGCGCACGTGATTCAGCGCCCACGTCGTCCGTCGCTGCTCGGTCGTGTCCGTCGTCGCTGCGAGCCGCTTCGTGAGGAGCAGTTCCTGCGCCTTGAACACTGCCGACGCGGCGTCCGTGCGAAGGGTCGGCGTCACGCCGGTGCCTTCCCAATCGGTCTTCGTCACGACGTTGACGCCGCGGATGTACGGCACGTATCCCACGAATCCATGGCCCAGTCCCACGCGGCGCAACACGTGCGCTCCGCCAGCCGTCGGCTCGCCGACCACCGCCGCGCCGCGATTGTTCTGGAGCGTGTACGCCAGTCCCTCACCTGCCGAGAATGTCTCGCTGCTGGTCAGGACGGCGAGCGGCATGCCGAGCGTGAGCCCACCGGTGATCTCCGGGCGATTCTCCAGCCAGTTCTCCGTCCACGTGTCGGTGAGGCGGTTGTAGCTGTCACTCCAATGCGCTCGACCGGCCACGAAATAGCTCGCGAGCTCGCTGCTCATCGCGGCGCTCCCGCCGCGATTGCCACGAACGTCCACGATCAAGGCCTCCGTATGCGCGACGAACTGCATCGCTGCGCGCACCGTCTTGCGCGACTCGGCGCTGGTGTCGGCGAACTGCGTGAATCGCACGTAGCCGATGTTCGCGGGAAGGATCTCGACCTTCTCGAAGAAGTGGTTGAGCGTCCGGTCCCGCGCGGCGGTGTTGGCGGCCTCGCGTCGAGTGGTGTCGGCGGCGCGCTGCGCTTCCGCGGGGTCATGGACGAAACGCAAGTGCCGGTCGTTGTAGACGCTGCGCAGGTCGCGCGTAAGCGCGTGGGCCAGGGCACCGGACGTCGCGATGGTGTCGTAGGCGCCAGCGCGACGACGTTCCTGCACCCTGCGCCACATGCGTGCGGCGGTGTCCGGAAAGACGTAGTACGTGGCGAGCGCCTTGCCCACGCTGTCGATCACGGCGGACCGCGCTGCGGTGTCGATGGGTGTCGGCTTCTGCGCAGCGCCGGCGGTGCTCACCAGCACGACCAACCCGACGACGAACGTGAGTCGCCTCATGCGAGGTCACCCGCTTGGCAGTTCGCGATGATCGTCGCGAGCACCGCGTGGGTACACGCGATGGACTCAGCGTCGATTCCCTGCAGTGCGCTGCGCCGATTGGACTTGATGATCGGCTCGATAGCCTCCACGACCCTGATCCCGACCGACGTCAGCGACAGGGCAAGGCGTCGCCCGTCGTCAGGGTGTGCCAGGCGGCGTACATAGCCCTTGTCCACGACGAGTTGCACGATGCGCGAGACGGACGCGAGGTCCTTGAAGACGATCGTCCCCACCTGCTGCAGCGGGACGTCGGGATTGTCGCGGAGCGTGATGAGCACCAGCCACTGGTCGATCGTGATGTCGACGCCAGCGCGGTCTATGTTCGCCTGCGCAAACTGGCGATACGACTTGATGGACTTCTCCAGGGCGTAGAACACGGTGTCGGACAGGCGCTGTGACATGCGGCTCCGTAGGTTGTTGATATATCAAGGACGTGCGGTCCCCTCCTGAAGTTTCACATCCGACCGCCGAGCCGGCACGGCAATCCGCAGGCTCGTGATCCGGAGCGAACGCCGTAGCTTTGTTCGTTCATGCCTCACGACGGATTGGACGCCTTTCACCCGCTGGTGCGGGACTGGTTCACCGAGACGCTCGGCCAGCCCTCGGCGCCGCAGCGCGCGGGCTGGCCGGCCATCGCCAGCGGTGCCGACACGCTCATCCTGGCGCCCACCGGCACCGGCAAGACGCTCGCCGCGTTCCTCTGGGAGCTGAACGCGCTGATTACCGAGGGACTCGAGGCGCCGCTCGCCAATGCGGTGCACCTCCTCTATGTCTCGCCGCTCAAGGCGCTCAACAATGACGTGCAGCGCAATCTGGAACTGCCGCTGGCGCAACTGAAAGAGCGGTTCGAAAGTGCAGGTCCTTCGCTTCGCTCAGGACGAC
>JANOIJ010000201.1:0-17589 GCA_031407575.1 Gemmatimonadaceae bacterium
CGGCCACGACGGCGAACCCCTTGCCGTGTTCGCCGGCGCGTGACGCTTCGATGGCGGCGTTCAGCGCGAGGAGGTTGGTCTGGCGCGCGATGGAGCCGATGACGTCGGTGATCTTGCCGATGCGTTGCGACTTCTCACCCAGCTCAACGACGGATGGCACCGCGGCGGCGGTGACCTCGCTGATCTCCGCCATCGCGGCGAGTGCTTCGTCGGCGGCAATGGTACCGCGGCGCGTCGTGCGTTGCGCCACGTCCGCCGCGTTGCGTGCCTGCTCGGCGTGGCCGGCCACGGCGACAGAGCGGCTGGCGACGCGTGAAGACGCCTGGGACGCGTTGTGCACGCCGCGCGTCTGCGCCGCTGCGGCGTCGGCGATGTCGTTCGCCGCGCCGGAGACCTGCTCCGTGGAGGCTGACATCTCGTCGGCGCTGGCGGCGAGCTGCTCGGCGGTGCCGGCCACCTCGCTGGCGCCGCTGTCCAGATGCGAGACGAGTGCGCGCAGGCCGCGCGTCATCTCGCGGAAGGCATGCGCCACCTGACCTACCTCGTCGTCCGAATCGTAGGAAAACGGGCGGTCGAGCTGTCCGCGCGCGATGTATCCGGCCTGTTCGGTGATTTCTGCAAGGCCGGCGGCGACGCGGCCGGCGGCCCACAAGCCGAACGCCGCCGCGACTCCAATTGCGAGCACGCTGTAGCCAAGGATCTCGAGCAGCAGGCGATCGCCCTGCGCGGCGGGCATCGCGCTGCGGATGCGGCCGAGGATCGGCACGAAGACGAGCGCCAGCGCGAACAGGACGGCGCCGCCGGCAAGGGCAGCCATCTTGAGCCGCACGGGAAATCGGAGGGCGGCGCGCAGGGTTCGCTGAGATGAAGGTTAAGGAGGCGAGTGCGACGTGAGCCGCATGCACGCGGCGACTCGAAGTTACGGGGCGCGTTGGCTCGCGGACAAGCGCCAGTCCGCGCTTGCTCGGGTACATGTGCGGAATACCTTTCGGCTTCACTTTGACGGAGGCGGCATGGCGCAGGGCGGCAGCGGTTCGACAAGCGGGTTGATGGTGAGCGTCTCGGGCATTCGAGGCCGTGTGGGCGATGCGTTGACTCCCGAGGTGGTGTCCCGGTATGCCGCGGCGTTTGGTGCGTGGTCCGTCGCGCAGGGTGGGTCTCGCGCGGTGGTCGTGGGACGCGACAGCCGAGTGTCCGGAGCGATGTTTCACCACATTGTGGTGGGGACGCTGCAATTGGTCGGCTGCGACGTCATCGACATCGGGATGACGACCACGCCCGGGTGCCAATTGGCCGTCGAGCACCACCACGCCGCAGGCGGGCTGATGCTCTCGGCCAGCCACAATCCCATCGAGTGGAATGCGTTGAAGCTCATCGGGTCGAGCGGCCTCTTCCTGGAGGCGAGCGAGGGCCTGGCCATGCGCGAGTTGCTGGAGACGGGCATTCCGTACGCGACGTGGGATCACATCGGCGAGGTGCGGAGCGACGCGGACGTCGCGAGCCGGCATATCGAGGCGGTGCTCGCGATTCCCTACGTCGACGTGGACGCCATTCGCGCGCGTCGCTTCAAAGTCGCGCTGGACTGCGTGAGGGGTGCGGGCGCCACGATCATGCCGGCGCTGCTGGAGCGGCTCGGCTGCGAGGTGGTGGGGATGAACATGGAGCCGGACGGCCGCTTCCCGCGCGAGCCGGAGCCTATTCCGGATAACTTGCGCGAGTTCGAGCGGTTCGTCGCGTCGTCTGGCGCAGACATTGGCTTTGCGGTGGATCCGGACGTCGACCGGCTGGCGCTCGTGAGTGAGGAGGGGCGCGCCGTGGGCGAGGATTACACGCTGGCGCTCGCTGCGCGGCTCGTGCTGCGGCACCGGACGGGTCCGATCGTGACGAACCTCTCGACCAGTCTTCTCATAGATGACGTGGCGCGTGAAGCCGGCGTGGAGGCGGTGCGCGCGCCGGTGGGGGAGGTCAACGTCGCCGTGCGGATGCGGGAGCTGAACGCGCCCATAGGTGGGGAGGGGAATGGCGGGGTGATCCTGCCCGAAGTGCACCTTGGGCGGGACGCGCCCATCGGTGCGGCCCTCGTCCTGCAATTGTTGGTGGAGGAAGCGCGTCCCCTGTCGGAGATCGTGGCGTCGCTCCCCCGGTACGTCATCGTGAAGGACAAGCTGAACCGGCCGGACGCCAGCCTCGACACGGTATATTCCGCGTTGCGTGCGGCGTTCAGTGACGCGGTCGTGGATACACAGGATGGGTTGCGCCTGTCATGGTCCGATCGTTGGGTGCATGTACGGCCGTCGGGCACCGAGCCCATCGTGAGGGTGATTGCTGAAGGGCCGGATGAGGGAGCGGCGCGGGAGCTGGTGCGACGGTCGCGCGAGCCGCTGGACGCCCTTCGGAGCTGACGGACGGGAAGACGGGTTCGATCCTCAACCAAGGGACTGCTGCTCATGTGCGGAATAGTGGGATATGTCGGGACCAGGAATGCGACGACGCTTCTGGTGGACGGGCTCAAGCGCCTCGAGTACCGCGGCTACGATTCGGCGGGTGTGTCGCTGATGAACGGCGACGGCATCGTCGATACCCGCAAGGCGAAGGGCAAGATCGCCATGCTGGAGGCGGCGATCGCCGCGAAGCCGGTGCATGGCAATGTCGGCATCGCGCACACGCGCTGGGCGACGCATGGCCAGCCCAACGAGTGCAACGCGCATCCGCATCATGACTGCACCGGGTTGGTCTCGGTGGTCCACAACGGCATCATCGAGAACTACGGACCGCTGCGCGCCATGCTCCAGAAGACCGGGCACACGTTCGTGTCGGAGACGGACACCGAAGTCCTCGCGCACCTCATCGAGGCCGCGTTCGACGGCAACCTCGAGGAGGCCGTCGTCGACGCGCTGGCGCTGGTGGAAGGCACCTACGGCATCGCCGTCATCCACGCCAAGGATCCGGACAAGATCGTTGCGGCGCGCAAGGGCAGCCCGCTGCTGATCGGGCTGGGCGAGGGCGAGAACTACGTCGCGAGCGACGTCGCGGCCATTCTCCAGCACACGCGACACGTCGTGTACCTGGACGATGGCGAGATGGCGGTGCTCCACCGCGACACGTATCGCGTGCAGGACCTCAACGCGCAGACGGTGAAAAAGCGCGTGAACCGCATCGACTGGGATCTCGACGAGATCGAGAAGGGCGGCTTCGATCACTTCATGTTGAAGGAGATCATGGAGCAGCCGCAAACCATCCAGAACACGCTGCGCGGACGGTCGGTGGACGAGGATGGCTTCTCGAAACTCGGCGGCCTCAACCTGACCAAGGAAGAGCTGCAGCACTTCGACCACATCATCATCACGGCCTGCGGCACCAGCTGGCACAGCGCGCTGATCGGCAAGATGATGATCGAGGAACACGCGCGCATCCGCTGCGAGGTGGAGTACGCGTCGGAGTTCCGCTACCGCAACCCGATCGTCACGGACAAGACGCTCTGCGTGGTGATCTCGCAGTCGGGTGAAACGGCGGACACGCTCGCCGCCATGCGCGAAGCAAAGCGGCGCGGCGCCAAGACCCTCGGCCTGGTGAACGTGGTGGGCTCCACGATCGCGCGCGAGGATGACGGCGGCATCTACTTGCACGCCGGTCCCGAGATCGGCGTCGCGTCCACCAAGGCGTTCACGAGCCAGGTCGTCGCGCTTGCGCTGCTCACGCTCAAGCTGGGCCGCCTGCGCACGATGTCCATCCTTCAGGGACGCGACGTCACGCAGGCGCTCGAGAAGCTGCCCGCGCAGATCCAGTCGATCCTCGACCGCGCCGGTGAGATCGAGAAGATTGCCGAAGCGTTCCTGAACGCGACGAATTTCCTCTACCTCGGCCGAGGCTACAATTTCCCCGTGGCGCTCGAGGGCGCGCTCAAGCTCAAGGAGATCAGCTACATCCACGCGGAAGGGTATCCGGCCGCCGAGATGAAGCATGGTCCCATCGCGCTCATCGACGAGGACATGCCGGTGGTGTTCATCGCGCCGCATGACTCCGTGTTCGAGAAGGTCGTCTCGAACGTGCAGGAGGTGAAGGCGCGTGGTGGCCGCGTCATCGCGATCACGAGCCGCGACGAGCCGTCGCTGGACGGCAAGATCGACTACGAGTTCCGCGTGCCCGAGACGATCGACATGCTGAACCCGGTGCTGTCCGCGATTCCGCTGCAGCTGCTGGCGTACTACATCGCGGCCAAGCGTGGGCTCAACGTGGACCAGCCGCGCAACCTGGCCAAGTCGGTGACGGTGGAGTAGCGCTCGCGGCTTAGCCGCGCACGCGCTTTCGCAATCGATCGAACGCATGGGCCACAGGCCCTGACACGAGGAGGTCGTCGGCAATCGCCGCGATCTCCTCGGCGTCTTTCCAGGCGCGCTCGAGCTCCGCGAGCTCGCCGGCGAGTGCGCGGCGCTCCTGGTCCTCGTGCGCCGACATTTCGAGGGCGAGCCGCACCGCAGGCGGGAGGAAGGCAAGTCCGCCCGTGTCGCCGAAAGCTTGAACCGCCGACCAGGCGCGCACCTGGGAGCCGGCGTAAGCAAAGACCTGCTCGGCGTTGCCCCACGTGTCCAGCAGGCCCACTGCCTCGCTAACAACAGCGCGGCGAGCGCCAGCTCCATTCACGAGTGGCAGCAGCCTGCGCGCGGCTTCGAGCGCGGCGTCGCCCCGTAGTGTGGCCTCGTGCAGGGCTCCCGTCTGGACCCAGTCTGTCCAGCGGCCGTCCAGCGTTGGGCGGCGCGACGTGTAGGGAACGCGCAGGCCCCACCGCTTGGCGTCGCCGAACAGGCGAACAGATGCCAGTTCGTTCTGGCCCACGACGAGATATGCGCCCTGTCCGTCGGGAATCAATCGCGCCTTAAAGATGGCCGTACTCCGCGTCAGACCCATGCTGGTCATGAGCATCCCGGCGACGCTCGATCCCACTGCGCCAGCGACGAGCATTCCCGCGAGCCCCCCCACCGGTAGCAACAGGCTCGCGGTACCTAGGCCGGCGAGTCCGACCACGGATCCCGTGAGAATGCGCCGACGCCGTCGAGCGAACTGGTCGCCGTACCGCCACGCGGCCATCTCCGGCCGCTGCGGCGTCCCAATGCGCACGAGATCCGTCCCGTCGCGCAGGCGCGCGAGACCGATGTGCTCCGTGCTCATGCGAAGACGTGTGCCCCGATACAAGCGCTCCGCCTCTTCGATCGCCTCCCACCGCTCCTCGAGTGGCGTGAGGTTCCACCGGTCGCATCGCTTGCACACGACCCACAGCCGGCCCTTCTCGGCATCGTACGCGAGGCGCCGGCCGATGGGAAAATGCTCGACCATCTCGTTCTGGCCGAGTGGCGCGTTGCAGTGAATGCAGGTGGAATACACGAGGGCGAGACAGTCGCGTGGCATCATGGCAACGACAAAGCGAGCGAACCTCGCTCGCACTTGCGCCGAATGCGCACGTTCAGGATGATAGGCGCAACCCCACTCCCCACGCCATGCGCATCCTCCCTCAGCTGGTCACGTGCCTCGTACTCGTCGTCTCTGCGTGTGGTCGCGACGAGCCCAGCCCTGACATGCACCTGGCGAAGAACGCGGGCACCGCGAATGCCGGCGCCGAGCTGGGTGACGGCGACGTCCGCATCACGAGCGTGGATGGCGGCGTCGACCTCGCGCTCATCGGCGACTCGATCAGCGGTGGACTGTCGGAGAAGACGCTGAGCAAGGTGCGAAGCGAGACCGATACCGGCGCGGTGAAGGGCACAGGCTTCGGCGCGGATATCGAGAAGATGGTCAAGGGCACCGTGCAGAGCGCGCTCACCACGCGCGTCGCGTTTCCGCTGACGTCCATCAAGGATGTCCGCTACGACGGCCGGAAGATCGTGTTCGAGTGGAACGGAACACCGCGGATGTCTGGATCGATGAAGACGGACAACAAGGACGTGCTGGAGTCGTTCAGTGCCGACGACGCGCAGCGATTCGTGGACGCCGTGCACGCGCGGAAGGCGCAGGCGCGATAGCGATCACTCGCGCGCCGTGCGTTGTGCGCGCAGCGTGCGCTCCAGTGCGCGGCGACTCGCCAGCGCCGCCTGCTCGAGATAGCGCCGCGTGACCTCGATGGCGTCGGACACCGGAGAGCCCATCGACGGGGCCGGAAAACAGTGCCGAATCATGCTCTCCACTTCTTCCGTCAGGATCTCCGATTCGCGGCGGAGCGCCTCCGTCGTCCAGCCGAGGCGCGCGCGCTGTGCGCCGTGTCGATCGGCGATGAGCCGATGCAGATCCGCTGAATCAGCAAGCAACGCCGACGGCGTGCCGCCGGATTCGTCCAGCGTCACCAGTGCAGACGCGATGTCTGCCAGGAGCGCCGCCGTGTGATCCGCGAGCTGCGTATGCTTCAGCGTCGCCACGGCCGGCGAAATCGCCTCGCGACGCAGGCGCGCGACGAAGCCGTCGAGGATCGCCTCGATCTCGCGTAAGAGGCCGTCGCCGATCTCGCCGAGGCCCCGCGTTCCCGGACCGATGGCCATCTGCTCATCCGTGCTGACACGCGGATCCGAATTGCGCGGGGTAGCCGCCGGCAGCCACAACGTGAACGTCGAGCCCGCGCCGAGCGTGCTCTGTACGGTGAGGTCGCCATGCATGAGCCGCGCGAGGCGGCGGCTGATCGTCAGGCCGAGTCCCGTGCCGCCTGACCGGCGCGTGTGGCCGCCTTGCGCTTGCACGAACGGCGCGAAGATCGACTCGAGTTGCTCGACACCGACGCCAATGCCCGCGTCGCGAACGAGGATGACAACCCACGGCCCCACGCCATGGAGGTGCCGCGACTCGTCTGTACCCGCTACGACGTCGGCCGAGATCTCGAAGCTCCCGCCAGGGTGCGAGAACTTCACGGCGTTGGAGATGAGGTTGACGAGGATCTGGAGCGCGCGATCGGGGTCGCCGAGAAACTTCCGCGTCTGCCGAATGGCATTCGAGGCCTGGATCGTCAGCCCGCGCGCCTCCGCTTGCGGCTGCGCCAGCACGACGGCCGCCTCCACGATCTCAGCAACACTCGCGGGCACGCGTGCGACGACGAGACGCCCCGCTTCCACCTTGGCGAGATCGAGCAGCTCGTTCACCAGGCCAAGCAGGTGGCGGCCGCTCGAGGTGATGCGCGAGACCTGTTGCCGCTGCTCAGGGCTCATGCTGCCCGCCACGCCGAGCTCGAGCAACTCCGCGTAGCCGAGCACGGCGTTGAGCGGTGTGCGCAGTTCGTGCGACATCACGGCCAGGAACTCCGTTTTCGCGTGATTGGCCGCCTCGGCCTCGGCGCGCGCCGCGCGCTCGCGTTCCAGTTGGCGCGCATGTGCCTCGGCGTGCTTGCGATCGGTGACGTCGCGGAGCGACACAAGGGAGGCGGGCGCGTCGTCCCAGGTCGCCTCCACGACGCGCAGCTCCGCCACCACCGGTACTCCGCCGCGCCGCACGATCTCGATCTCCGCCGCGTTCTTGCCCGCCAGCGGAAAGCCGAACTCGCGGCCGACCATCTGCGGGACCGTCCGGCCGAACAGTGTCGCTGACGCGGGATTGGCGAATCGGATAGTGCCCGCGCCGGAAACCACGACGATGCCGTCGGGCAAGCGGTCGATCATGTCGCGCAAGACGGCCTGACTCGAGCGCCGCACGCCGGCGCGACGATCCGCGTCACGCCGATCGTCCGACTCGCCGCCGAGCCCTCGCCCGCCACTCGTCACCCGATTGCCCATCGTCGCTCCGACGCATTGGCGAGCGACTCGCCGGACTGCGCCAACACGCTCACGTTTCCGTTGGGCGGGCGAATACAGAGAGGGCAGCCAGCACTTTCGACGCGTCGCTCAGGTCGCCAGTGACTCGCGCGTGTGGTGCCAACCCCTCGCGCACCACCGTGGGCGTCGTGAGGATGCGGTACTCGTCCGCTCGCTCGGGGTCGAGCAATACATCGATGGTCTCGATGTGCGTCTCTGAGGACAGAAGCAAGGCGCACGCGCGCGCCAGGTTCGCCGCGGCTTCGCGCGACCGAGGGGAATCACCCACAACGAACAACTTGAGGCGCAAGTCCATCGCCGGAGTTTGCAGCGGCACATCCACGATTCGGCACCCACGCGCACACCCTGTCGGCGTACGAAGAAGGACATTTTGTGACTTACGCCACGCGTGCAAGGTGCGCGCCCTTTCCGGCCGAGTGTGACGAACCCGGATGTGCCCGTGACGGCACGTACGGCTCAGCTCGCCCCTCCCACGCGCGTGGGCCCGCGGCGATCTTCAACACGCCCACTTTACGGCATTTCCTCCACAGCGCTCATGACTCCTTCCGCACTTCGCCCACGCAGCGTTACAGAAATTGTGGACGCCGCGTTCCAGATTCTTCGCGCGCACTACGGGCAGTTCGTCATGTGCTCCGCGCTGGCAAACCTGCCATGGCTCGTACTTGAGCTGCTATTCATTGGCGATGCGGAGCGAGTCGCGGGGACGTCCTTCTGGGCGCTGGGCGCGGCGGGAGTCGGTGTCTGGCTCAGCTTTTCCCTCATGAGCGCCGTCATCGTCACATGCGCGTCGCAGGCGTATCTCGGCGACGCGGTGGACGTCAGCATCGCCGTGCGTCGTGCGCTGCCTCGATTACCTCGCGTGATGTTGGCGGCGCTGCTCAAGTACGTCATGCTGATACTCGGCTTTTTCGCGCTCATCGTCGGTATGCTCTACGTCGTCGCACGGTTTTTTGCACTCACGCCGGTGATCATCCTCGAGGACGCGAGCGTGGGGACGGCGTTCTCACGCAGCGGCGCGCTCTCGGAGGGGCGCAAGGGTCACATCCTCAACACGATCGGCCTCGTGGCCGTGATCTACTGGGTGATCGCGATCGGCATCGCGGTCGTGGGCCAGATGTTCGGCAACCCGATTGTGCAGGCGGTGGTGAGCGCGATCTTCACCGTGCTCGCCTATCCAGCCATTGCCATCACCGAAACGTTGCTCTACTACGACGCGCGCATCCAGGGCGAAGGGCTGGACATCGAGTTGATGGCGAGTGAGCTGGGCGAGAGCCCGCCGCCGGAGGCGGCGCGTCCCTGATCGCCCAACTCCTGGCGCAGACCGCTGAGCGCAGTTGGCCGGCGGGTGCGGTGCACGACTCGGTGCGCGCGGTCATGCGCGACCCAGCCTTTCGCCGTTCGCTGCGCAGCTCCTTCGCCGACCGCATGCTGTTGTGGTTGGGCGACTGGTTCGAGCGATTCCTGCGGCTGCTCGAGGGCCTTCCGTCGACCCGGTCGATCGGTCTCGGCCTCGTGGCGCTGCTCGTCGTGTTCGTGCTCGCGCGCTTCGTGCTGGCGGCGCGGGCGCAAGCCACCGACGTGCAGCGCTTGGCGCAACGGCGCGCCGGCGCATCGGGTGACGATCCGTGGGCGGCAGCGGAGTCGCTCGTCGCCGAGGGTCGCTTCGAGGATGCGGCGCACGCGCTGTATCGCGGTGTCATCGCCGCCCTCGCGCGCGACGAACGGCTGCGGCTCCACCCGTCGCGCACCAGCGGCGACTACGCGCGGGAGCTGCGGCGTCGGAGCTCCTCGTCGCTGGCGCCCTTCCGTGCGTTCACGCGTCGCTTCGACGTCGTCGTGTATGGGAACGACCATGCCGATGCGCGCTCTTTGGCTGAACTGGCGGAGCTCAGCGCACCGTTTCGTTCCCGCGCGCGTGCCGCAGCATGAGCAGTCCCGTGCCTCCTGCGCGGCGCGAGTGGTGGACGCGGCCCGCGACGGTGCTGCCACTCGTCGCGACGATCGTCGTGCTCGTGGCGTTGCTCTCGCCACAGGCAGCGAGCGGTCGCTTCGGCGATCCGCGCTTGTCGTCGCACCTTGCCAGCTCACTCGGTGCACGCGTGCTGGCAGACCTCGCAACACGTCTTGGGTGGACCGTGGTCCAGCGCGATACGATTGCGGCACCCACCGCTGCCGACGGACGGACCATCCACGCGGTGCTCGCTCCCGTTACGCCGATGCTGGCCGAGGACGCGCACGCGTATCTGGAGGCCGTTCGCTCAGGTGATGCGCTGTTGCTCGTGCTCGACCGCCCAAATCCACTCTCGGACTCGCTGCGCGTCACGCACTTCGTTCGTGGCGGACACCTGCCAAAACCCGTGCTTCAGCCCGGTGAGTGCGCGCGGGACACTGATCCGGTTCCTCCGCTGTGGGCAGATGGACGAGTCCTCCTGTGGGGAATTCGGTGGCGGCGCAGTGCGCCATCCGATCTGCACGTGTTCGCGACGATCGAACCGGAAGACGGCGAGGGTCCGTCGGTGTACGGAAACGCAGCCGTGGGCTTCCCGTTCGGGCGGGGACGCGTCGTCGTGGTGGCGGATCCCGACCTGCTGCGGAACGACGTGTTGCGGCATTGTCGCTGGGGCGCGGACGTCATCGCCGTGCGCATGCTCGAGTTCCTGCGCGCCGGCGGAGCCGCGCCGCGCACGACGCTCGCGTTCGACGAGTATCACCAGGGATATGGATCGCGCGGCACCATCGCCGGCGTATCGGGCGCGTTCCTGCTCGCGCATCCCGTGGGACGCACGCTGCTGCTCGGCGTGCTCGCTGCGCTCGTGCTGATGCTCGCCGTCGCGCCGCGCGCCATCGCTCCGCAGGAGGTGGAACGCATCGAGCGCAGGGATCCACTCGAGCAGATGGATGCGCTGGCCCACGCGTATGAGCAGGTGCACGCCACGCGGACGATTACCGCGCGGCTGCTCCGCGGCGTGCGCCGGCGCGTGGAGCGCGGCGGCGGCGCGCGTTCTGGCGAAGACGACGCGTTCCTTGACGCAGCGGAGGCGCGTGCGGCCGCATTGGCGCCGGACGTCGCGCTCGTGCGACGCGGACTACGCCAGGCGGTTCCTGACCGCGACCTCACTGATATCGGCGCGGCGCTCCGCCGCATCGAGCACACCTTGACGACCACCAGCAGATGAGCACTTCGATCTCCCCCACACAAGGCGCCGAGCTTCTCGAGCGCGTCAGGCAGGCCGTCGCGACGCGTATCGTGGGGCAGGAGGCCACGGTGTCGGACACGCTCGTCGCGTTCCTCGCGCGCGGCCACGTGCTCGTGGAAGGCGTGCCCGGCACGGCGAAGACATTGCTCGTGCGCTCGCTCGCGTCGGCACTCGGGCTGCGTTTCTCGCGCATTCAATTCACGCCCGACCTCATGCCGTCCGACGTCACCGGAGTCAACGTGCTCCGCGATCCCGCGCGCGGCTTCGAGTTCCAGCCAGGGCCGGTGTTCACCGACCTGCTGCTGGGCGACGAGATCAACCGTGCGCCCGCGAAGACGCAGGCCGCGCTCCTCGAGGCAATGGCGGAGCGCCAGGTCACCGTCGACGGCATTTCCCGTCCGCTGGGCGACGCGTTCACGGTGTTCGCGACGCAGAACCCGGTGGAGCACGAAGGCACCTACCCGCTCCCCGAAGCGCAGCTCGATCGCTTTCTCATCAAGGCCGTCATGCCATATCCCTCGCGCGAAGCGGAGCTGGAGCTGTTGGCGCGATATGAGCGCGGGTTCGACGCGGAACGCCTGCACGATACCGACATGCCGGCGGCGCTCTCACCCGATGAGGTCACGGCGCTGCGCAGCATGGTGGACCACGTGCGCGTGGCGGAGGACGTTCGCGCCTACATCGCAGACGTCACGCGCACCACGCGCGAGGAGCGCATGATCGCACTCGGCGCCTCGCCACGCGCGACGGTGGCGATGTTTCGCGCTGCGCGTGCCGCGGCTGTGCTCGAAGGGCGCGACTTCGTCACCCCGGACGACGTGAAGGGCATCGCGCCGGCCGTGCTGCGGCATCGCATCGCGCTCTCGCCCGAACTCGAGGTGGAGGGACGCACGGCGGACGACGTGCTCGCCGCGCTGCTGGACCGCGTGAAGGTGCCGGAGTAAGACGCGTGACTCCACTCGAGGTGCTGCGCGCGCGAGCGTTCCCATGGGTCGGCGCGATGGCGTTCGTGCCCACGCGCCGCCTCGCGATGGCGCTCGCGCTCGTCGCGCCGCTCTGGTTGCTGAGCGGAAGCACCGCGGGCACCATCGTGGCCGGTGTCGCCCTGTTCATCGTGCTCGCAGCACTCGCGGTGGACGTGGCGTCACTCCCCGCCACGGCAGACGTGGGCGTACGACGCGAGTTCCCTGGGACCGTGGGTGTCGGCGACGTCGCGGACGGGCGATATGTGCTCGCGTCGCACTGGGGGCGCTCGTTGTACGCGCGGCTATTCGACGTGTTGCCGTCGAAACATCTCGCCAACGCGCAGCCATTCGCCGAGCAGGTGCTTCCGCCGCTCGGCGGACTCGAGCTGCCCTTCTCCGTCACCGGTGCAGACCGCGGCGACGCTGCGCTTGGTCACGTCGCGCTGCGAGTCCGCTCGCCGCTCGGCCTCGCCGCGCGAACGTTTCGCTACCCGCTGGACGATCGCGTGCTCGTCGCGCCATCGCTGGCGGGCGTGAAGCGGTTCCGCTGGCTCGCGGTGCATCACCGGCTCGCGACCGTTGGCGTGCGCGACGCTCGTCGTCGCGGTGAGGGACGCAGCTTCGCACGGCTGCGCGACTACGTGGCCGGCGACGACCCGCGCCACATCGACTGGAAGGCAACCGCACGACGCGGTCATCCCATCACGCGTGAGTTCACGGTCGAACAGTCGCAGACGGTGTTCGTGCTCGTGGACGCCGGTCGTTCCATGACCCAACTCGCCGGCCGCTATCCGCGCTTCGAGTACGCGCTCTCGGCCACGCTGCTGCTGGCCGATGTCGCCATCTCCGCCGGCGACCGCGTCGGCGCGCTCGTGTTCGACGACCAGCTCCGCGCACTGGTGCCGGCGCAGCGCGGCGTGAGCGCGCTGCACGCGCTGCGCACCGCACTGGTGCCCACGCAGCCCACGCTGGTGGAGCCTGACTACTCTGCGGCGTTCCGCATCCTCGCACAGCGGCAGCGGAAGCGCGCGCTCATCGTACTGGTCACGGACGTCATCGACGCACGATCTGCACGGTCATTGCTGGCGCACCTGACGCGCGGTGCGTCGCGCCACCTGGCCATCGTGGTTGCGCTGCGCAACGAGGCGCTGCTTCAGGCCACGTCGCTGCGGTCCACGCGGGCGCTGGATCTCTATGCGACAGGTGCCGCAGAGGAGCTCGTGACCGAACGGCTCACGGCGCTGCAGCGGATGCGCGACGCGGGCGTCGTCGTCCTCGATGTGGCGTCCGATGCGATGGCCGCCGCGGTGGTGAACCAATACCTCGAGCTCAAGACGCGCGGCGCGCTCTGACGGTGGTGAGCGCGAGTGCGGCGTCTTCAGTTTCCTCCGCGGGCTGGGCGGCAGGCGCAACGCGGCCGCCGCGCAGGTAGACCACGAGGAACACAAGCGTCACCCCACTCACGGCGAGCTTGCCTTCAAGCGGCCACCATTCGATGGGCGAGATGAATCCCTCGATCACCCCCGCGATGACGAGCAGGAACGTGGACGCCGCGATGAGGCGAATGGCGCGGCGCCCATTTTCAACCAGGGCTGTTCGACGCGTTCGCATGCCCGGCAGCAGGATGCCCGCGGCGACGAGAAATGCGCCGCCGCCAGCGACGCAGATGGCGAACAGCTCCAGCACGCCGTGCGGCGCCACGAACGCCAGGAGCAGGTTCGCGATGCCCTTGCTCGCGTAGAGGCCGAACACGCTGCCGATGGAGATGCCGTTGAAGACGAGCATGAACACGGAGAGCAGCCCCGCCGTGACGCCGCCGGCGAACACGGCGAAGGTCACCTGCACGTTGTTGGTGACGATGCGGCTCGCCATCACGGGTCGCAGCAACTGCGGGTCGTCGATGAGCCGTCGCCCGTTTTCGAGCGACGCACGCCGTCGTCAGCGCGCTGCAGCATTGCGGCCGGCAGCACCTTGGCGGCGAGCCCCGGGGTGCGTGCCACGCCAATGCCGGCGATCAACGCCGGCCCGAACAGGAGCAGCGCCGCCAGCGCAACGGGGCCTGCGCTGCGCTGCACCTCGCGTGGCACGTCGGTGAAGAGAAAGCGCACCGCGCCGCGCAGCCCCATGCCGCGATCGCGGTAAAGCAAGTTGTGCGCGCCCGCGACGAGCCGGCCGAGGAAGAAAATCTCGTCGAGCGTGCGTCCGGCCGACGCGGTGCGCAGCCGCGCGAGGTCTCCGGACAGTGCGCGGTACTCGGCTACGAACTCGCGCACACCCTCCTCGCCGAGGGTGCGGAGCCCGCCCTTCTGGGCAGTCGCGAGACGCGCGGCGAATACCGTCCATCGCGGCATGCCGGCCGCGATCAACGCCTGTCGCTCGCGGCCCGCACCGGTATCGCCGCGCGATGGAACGCCGCGCGTGCGGGCCTGTTGCTCTCGCTCGTGCAGCTCCAGCAGGCGCGGAGCGGCAGGACGTCCATCCTCCGGCAGCGCGCGCGCGAATCGAGTCGCCAGTTGCGTGGTGAGCGCAGCGCGCCGCAGTGGATCGATGCTGCTCCATCGTTCCACGAAGCGCGAAAGGACGACGTACTCGTCCTCGCTCAGTGCGGTCTGGAGGGCGGCGGCTTCCAGTGGCGCATCTCGCCGCCGTCGCGCCGGTGCCGCAACGGCCTTGACGTCCTCGCGCACGACGATGGTTCCCGCGACGAGGTCGCCAAGCCGACGCCCGCGTTTGGTGAACAGCAGGCTGGTGAGCCCAACCAGATAGAACACGCCGGGCTGCATGTCGAGCATGCGCACCAGGTTGCGCACGGCGGACACGCCGAACGTCACCGAATATCCGCCATCGCGCACGACGCGAAGCTTGTGAATGCGCTTGCCCGGCGTCTGCCCGTCCATCAGCCCTTCGAACAGCACGTAGTATCCCCACAGCACGACGAACTGGGCGAGGATGAGCACGGCCACACCCCAACTGCCGCTTGCGTCGAACGCGAGGAATCCGCCGCCCCGCAGCATCAACAGGACGATCGCCACGCCAAGCAGCGTCGCGGCGCAGATGACGAGATCCGTGAGGCCAGCCAGGACGCGCGAGCCCACGCCGGCCACGGAGTACGTGAGTACGACCAGCTCCGGCGTCTCGACGTCTACGGTCTGTTCAAAGGGTCGAGCGGTCATGTGCGGAAGCTATGTCGTCATCCAGAGCGAAGTGAAGGATCTGTCATCCTGAGCGCAGCGAGGATCTGTCATCCAGAGCGCAGCGAGGATCTGTCATCCTGAGCGCAGCGAAGGATCTGCACCTGCCGTTCGCCGCTCGCGAACTATCTTTGCCGAATGCGTCTCCTCCTCCAACGCGTCTCGCGCGCCGAAGTGCGCGTCGGCAGCCGCGTGACTGGCCGTATCGAACGCGGCTTTCTCCTGCTGGTCGGGTTCACGCACACCGATGACGACGCCGCGCTCGTGTGGATGGCTGACAAGGTCGTTGGCCTCCGCCTCTTCTCCGACGCCGACGACAAGATGAACCTCTCGCTCGCTGACACTGGTGGCGCGCTCCTCGTCGTCTCGCAGTTCACGCTCTACGGCGACGCCGCAAAGGGACGGCGGCCCAGCTTCATCGACGCCGCGCGCCCGGATGTCGCGATTCCACTCTACGAACGCTTTCTCACGCTCCTGCGCGCGCGGGACGTTCCCGTGGAGTCCGGCGAATTCGGCGCGATGATGGACGTCGAGCTCGTAAACGACGGCCCAGTCACCCTGTGGTTGGAGAAATGACCACGCCGCGCGTCGTCCTCGCCTCGCAGTCGCCACGACGGCGCGAGCTGCTCACCCTCGTCGGTATCCCGCACGACGTCCGCCCCGCCGACATCGACGAATCGTACCTCGCTGGCGAGCAACCAGGCGCGCACGCCGAGCGGCTCGCGCGCGAGAAGGCGCGCGTCGTGGCGCGCGACAGGCCAGACGCGCTCGTCATCGGCAGCGACACCATCGTCGTCGTGGATGGCGACGTCCTCGGCAAGCCGCGCGACGACGCGCACGCCGCCGAGATGCTCGCGCGTCTGTCCGGTCGGTCGCACATCGTCATGACGGCCATCGCCGTCGAATGGCGCGGAAGCATCCGTTCGGCAGTGGTGGACGTGGGTGTCACCTTTCATCCACTCACCACGCGTGAGATCGCCGCGTACATCGCGACGCGCGAGCCGATGGACAAGGCGGGCGCGTATGGCATCCAGGGGTATGGAGCGACGATCGTCTCGCGTGTGGACGGTGACTATTTCGCCGTGATGGGACTGCCGCTCCAGCGCCTGGTGCGACTCATGGCCGAGCTCAGAGTGCGCTACGAGTTCGGCGCGCTGGTCGCGGACGCGTAGGTCGCACGCCAGAGCTCGACCTTGTCGAGCACGTCGCGCACGCTGATGCGCTGCATGCGTCCCGGCCTGTTCTCCATCGAAAGCGGATAGTCCTCACCGGTGTCGCCGTAGGCGTCGATGAGCAGGTCGTGGAATCGGCGGTACGGTCCCACGCGCTTTGGATTTGTGTAGCCCATCAGCGAGATCACGGGCTTGTCGAGCGCGACGGTCATGTGCAGCGGGCCCGTGTCCGGCGACAGCACGAGCGCCGCACCGTCGAGAATGCCGACGAGGTTTCGCAGCCCGCTCCCAAGCGCCGACGTCACCGGAACCGCGACGCGCTCCATGATCACGCGTTCGGCCTCAACTTCGCGCGCCGAACGCCCACCCACGAGCACTGGCTGGAGACCGAAGTCGCTCCACAGCGCGTTGCAGACTTCGGCCCAACGCTCGGGCATCCAGTCCTTCTCCGGCTTGCTGGTGGCGACGACGATTGGTGCGATGGGACGATCGAACGACGAGAGAAACTCGCGTTGCCACGGACGCTCGTGCGCCCACGGTCCGAGATCCCACCTGATGGGCTCGTGCGGCACGCCGAGTGCCTCGAGGAACTCGAAGTACTGGTCCTGTACGTGTTGTCCGTCGCGCGGGTGCAGCCGGTGGGAGGTGAACAGCCAGTTCAGGTCGCGGGCGCGCGCGCGATCGAAGCCGAGCTTCATGGGCGCATGCGTCAGCGACGTCACGAGCCCCGCCTTGAAGTAGACCTGTAGTGCGAGCACCACGTCGAACCGCCGGCCCGCGAGCGCGCGGCGCACGGCGGGGTACGCGCGCCAGCCCTGCGAGCGATCGAACTCGATGATCTCGTCCACCGCCCAATGGCCACGGACGAGCGTTGCCGCGCCCGGTTGGAGGATCCATGTGATGCGGACGTCTGGCGTGTGGCGCTTGAGCGCCGTCACGAGCGGCAGCACGTGCACCGCATCGCCAACGGCGGACATCATCACGATTCCGACGCTGCGGAGCGGAGTGGAGAGCATCGGCGAAACCTAATTCGGCTTCGCGCCTGGCGTGTTCGCCACGGACGACGAAAGGCTCAGTGCACCAGTCGCAGCGCGGGACGCATCGGCAGGTCGTCCACGACGTCGAGGATCTGCGCGGACGACACGCCGTACGGCGAGCGGCGGAGCAGGAGTCGCGATTCGCCTGGCCCGTGCGGATACGCGCGCCCCGCATCGCCAGGCGTGAAGATCCCCGCCACCGGCACGCCGAGCGCCGCCGCAAGATGTAGCGTGCCGGAGTCGTGT
>JANOIJ010000209.1:0-17168 GCA_031407575.1 Gemmatimonadaceae bacterium
GACGACGATGCTCGTCGCTGCGGTGATGACGAACGGCTCGCCGCCGTTGGCGACGAGGGAGGCCGGCTGCGGCACGAGGCGGGCAGTCGTCGATGCCAGTCGTGGGGCAGGCGCTGTGCCTATCGCCGGTGTGCTGCCGCCGCATCCGGCGAGGAGCAGCGCGAGTACCGTTGTCATCCTGAGCGCAGCGCATGCCCTGAGCGAAGTCGAAGGGAAGGATCTGCACTTGTAGTTGCGCTCCAACAGCACGTGCAGATCCTTCCCTTCGACTTCGCTCAGGGCATGCGCTACGCTCAGGATGACATTGCTCATTTCTCGCTCCCCGGATGGTAGGTGCGCTCCGTGTGTCCCTTCAACTGCGACTTGTAGAAATACACATCCCGCAGCTGGCCCTGCGCAAAACGTACGGCCTGGTCGTTGAAGTGTGGCGACTTCGGATCGCCATGCTCACCGCCAGCCGACACCGCCTTCGCGCGCACGCTGTCGCCAAACTCGACGACCGCGAGGAAGCTGTTGCCGCTCGTGCCGTACAACTTCTTCGTGCCGGGATATCGCCGCGCGCCGAACGACGCCAGCGACCCCCACCGCGCCGAGGTGAACGGCACGGGAATGCTCGGCCCCGCATCGCTGAACGGCTGCACGATGTCGCCGGTGAGCCGCTGAAAGCGGTTGACGTCGCCCCAAGGGACATTCCACGTGCCGAAGTCCGCGGTGAGCCGGTCCGAGACAGCAGCGAGAATTCGCAGTTGATCGCCGCCGGTGCGGGGCATCGAATCGGCCCAGAACACGGCGAGCGTCGTCGGCACCGACGTCGCCGACCAGCGCCTGTCCCAGCCTTTGAGCAAGCCCACCTGCTGCGCCACCTTAGCCTTCAGCGCACTGCTGTCCGCCGTAGCGTCAAACGCAGCGAACAACGGCGGAAGCAAGTCGTCGAACGCGGGGAGCTCGCTGTCGAACGCTGCCGCGACGAGCGACTCGCGCGTGAAATCCTTCCTTCCGCCGAGCACGCGAATGGCGTGAACGCCGCGGGCATTCTCGCTGCCCGTATCCATGTAGCCAGGATAGTTCTCCTTCCTGGGACTGCTCTCGCCAGCCGCCGAATAGGGCCAGTTGTTCGTGTTGTAGAGCCACCCGCTCTTCGGGTTGAGCAGGTGCGGGCTCTCCTCCACGCCGTGTAGTCCCTTCCACTCCGTCGCGCGATCGCTGCCGTCCACCGGCTTACTCCAGTCGAAGCGCACATCGCGCCTGGGGACAAAATTCGCGTGGAAGTACGCGATGTTGCCCTGCGCGTCCGCGAAGATGGTGTTGTTCGACGAGTTGGTGTGGAGAGCCATCGTCTTCCGGAACTCGCGGTAGTTCTTCGCCTTGGTGCGCGAGTACGACTGCATCAGCGCCTTCATCGGCTCCCGCATGATGCGAATGCTCACCCACTTGCCGTCGGCTTCACGAACCACGGGTCCGTGATGCGTGCGATAAACGGTGAACTCGCGCGAGGACATTCCGGAGCCGCTCTTGTACGGCACCACGATCTTCTGCGTGATGAGCGGCCGCTCTCCTCCGTTGTACGCATAGAAGTAGCGGTCGCCCTTCCGCACGATCGTCTCGAGGTATTCGTCGGCGTCGTCCACGCTGCTGGTCGTGTGCATCCAGCCAGCGCGATCGTTGAAGCCCTGGTAGATGAAGAACTGCCCCCACGTCGCCGCGCCGTACGCGTTGAGCCCTTCCTCGCTCACCATCTGCAGCTCGGAGCGGAAGAAAAACGACGTATGCGGATTGATCCAGAGCAGGGCGCGCTTGTTCACCGTGTTCGCCGGAGCAATGGCGATTCCATTGGAGCCGCTGGGCTCGGTGTATTCCGCCTCGCCGCCGGGCTGCGGCAAGGGACGCGCATCAACACGCTTCCCGTAGAACGACTCCAGCTCGCGCGTCGAGACCTTCTCGATGTCCCCGCCGATGCTGCCCTCGCTGAACGTCAGCGCCATCCACGGTTCGAACTTCGTGATGACGCGCGGCTTCACCTGCGGATGCGTGTGCAGGTAGAAGTTGAGTCCGTCCGCGTACGCATTCATCAGTGACTTGAGCCACGCCGGACTCGCGCGGTACTTTGCCTTCATGCTGTCCGGATGGATGAACAGCTTCATCCGCAGGTCGCGGTAGATCTCGGCCTCACCTTCCGCTTCCGCCAGGCGCCCCATCGAGTTGATGTAGTTCGTCTCGACGCGATTGAAGTCGTCCTCGGCCTGCGCGTACATGGCGCCGAAGACGACGTCCGCATCGGTCTTGCCGTAGACGTGCGCAATGCCCCAGTCGTCGCGAACGATGGTGACGCGCTTTGCAATGCGCTGCCAGCGCGCGACGTCGGTCTCCACGGCATGGGCTGGCGTGGTCACGGCGAGAATGAGCGCCAGGGACACGAGGTACCGTTTCATGCTGCGATGAGATTGGTGTTGTGTGACAGGGAACGCGCTCGAAGAAGATGCGGCCGTGCGGCCGCGACGAGAAGTGGGCGCTACCAACGCCTGAGGCGAAGCATCGCCCGCCGGACACGCAAGCGCAGGCGGAGACGGAACTCGCGCGGCAGCAATCCGCGCCGCTCGAGCCACGCCGAGAAGGCCAGCGCGTCGTCGAGGGCAGCGGACCCATTTCGCACGGACTGCGACCGCGCAAATGTGGCGAAGTGTTCGCGGAAGCTCGCGCCGAGCGCGTGCGCGAGACCGGGCAACGCATGCGCGACAGCCTTGCGCCGCTTGCCGAGCAATATCGTCGAGACGGCTTGCGTGCGCTCGAGCGCAAAGCCGGCTGGTGCGTCAGCCGAGCCCACGAGCGCGGCCACCAACGCGGCCTGCTCGCGAGCGAGCGCGACGTCAGTGGACACCGAGCGGCCTCCGCTCCCGTCCACGCGCCACGGCCGCTGCGATGTCCACCAGTTCGGAGCTGAGATCCGCGTCGTCCGGAAAGTGCTCGTCGCGCTCGAGCATGAAGCCCGGGATGTCGACGCGCGCGCTGAGCGACGCCACCAGCTCGATGACCTCGGGTGGCGTCCGCTGCCCGTGCGTGTCGTGATAGATCCCGTCACGCTCCTCACCGCCGGCGACGTGCACGTACGCGATGCGATCGAGCGGCAGTTGATCGAGCAGCGCATCGGCGTCGGCGTCCAGGTTGCGCATGTTGGCGTAGACGTTGGCGAGATCGAGCAACAGCAGCGCGCCCGTCTGATCGAGGATCTCGTTGAGGAACGTCGCCTCGTCCATCTCTGCGTCTGGCCACGCGAACAATGCCGCGATGTTCTCCACCGCCAGCGGCACGGGCAGCATCGCCTGCGCCGCGCGAATGTTTCGCACGAGGACGCGCAGTTGATCGCGTCGCCGCGGCACCGGCAGCAAGTGGCCCGCCTCCACGCCGCCACCGCGCACGAACGCGATGTGCTCGCTCACGAGCGGGGCGTCGAGCGTGCGTGCGAGTGACGCCAGCCGCTGCACGCGGGCACGCTCCAGGGGCTCGGCGCCGCCAAGTGAGAGCGAGAGGCCGTGCGGCACGACGCGGACGCCACGCTCGCGCAACTGCAGCACGGCCGCCGGCATGCGGTGCGGCGCGGTGACATTCTCCGCGACGATCTCCACCCAGTCGATGTCGGGGCGCCGATCGATGAAGAGCGCGATCTCGGGCCGCCACCCGATGCCGAGTCCGAGTGCGGGAATCGTCATCAGCTGCCGCAGCCTCCGCACCCGCCGCCGCCACCACCACCGCAGCCGCTGCTCCCACTGCTGCATGAGCTCGTGGAGGACGAGTCGCTGGACTGCACTGGAGGCGCGAGCGCCCTGCCAAAGCGGTGCAGCGGTCCGCTGACCAGCACGGAAGCGCCGTACAAACCAACCGCGAGCGCGAGATCATCCGGCGTCACGCGCTCCGACTGTGCCTTTGCCGTCTCGGCAAGCGCGGAGTAGCGCGCTTTCAACGCGGCCACCACGCTGTCTCCTGTGAGGCTGCGCCACGGCGGTCGCCGGAAGAACCACAACGCCTCAAGGACCGCGATGAACGTGAGCAATCCCAGGAACACCACCGGCCTCTGGCGCGATGCGCCGATGCTCATCTTGACGACGCCGAGCAGGACGACGACGCCGACTACCGCCGCCGGCGCCACTCGCAGCTTCCACGTCGTCTCCCCTGACTCCAGCAGGCCGAGCGACATCAGCTTGCGGCGCACCGGCTCGAGGATCGGTTGCGCGGCGCTGGTGAGCGCTTCCACCGTGCGAGCCTCGCGGATCATGAGGGACTGTACGCCCGTCTCGAAGGCGTCGGCGCCAGTGCGGATGATGCTGTTCGCCGACAGCGCGCGCGACTTGTCGTCTACAGTGAGGAGGTCGCGGTGCGCGAGACTGGCCACCGCGGCCTGCACCGCCTGTTGCTCGCCGCCGCTGAGATACGCGATCTCCGTGGGGAGCAGGTGAAGCGACCGCGCGTCGACGTGCTCGCGCTTCCGGCGCAGGCTCGCGCGGACCATCCACGCCGTGATGGTTCCCAACACCATTGCGACGACGTACACAGCGAGGAACGCGGGCCCTGGGAGCTCGAAGATGTTCATGGGCCAGGCGTCAGCGTCGCGGCGACCTCGGCGGCCTTGTCGATGGTCGCGAGCAGCCGGCCGAAGGAGTCGGCCGTCACGGTCGTCGCTTGCGGTGTGAGGTGTGCGTGCTTGGTGGTGTCGAGGGCTTCCGCGTCGAGCCCGAAGGTCTTCGCGGCCAGCTCGTAGATGGCGAGCGCCGGCTGGAACTCGTCGGTGACGACATCCTCGAGGTAGAGCAGCGCCCGCAGATTCACGGCGAGCGGTGCCGCGGCCTCGGCCGTCGCCGCCGCGAGCGCAGCCGGATCGGACTGAATGCGCACGAACCGGTGACGGAGTCGCAGCGAGAGATTGCTGAGCTCCTGCGCAACGCGAAGGCGCATGTGGTCGCGATCCACCGTGATGTCGACGAAGGGATCATCGCCCATGAGGACGACGTGTCGCCGCTGGATGTCGAGCATCTTCGTGGGAAACGCGCTGGTCAGCCGCGGAATCTCGTCCCGCGTGATGATGAGCGGGTCCACGCGATGCGTGCGCCACGCCTCGTGCAGCGGCGCGGCGAATCGGGCGATGGCGGTCGCCGATGCGTCGCGCACGAGCACGACGAGGTTGATGTCGCTCACGTTGGCCACATACCGTCCGCGAGCGAGGCCGCCGAACAGGATGAGACCGGTGAGGTTGTCGCCTGCGGCGTCGCGCAGCGCGGTGGTGAGCTCGTCGAGCGCGAGCGCGACGGCCGGCGGAAGGTAGACGTCCTGGGCAGCTGGCATGACCTGTGGGCGCGAGTGGTGATATGACAACGAGGCGCCGAATGCGCGCTGTACGCAAGACAACACTTGCAGCTATCTGGCAACCGCCCAGGCGATGCCGTCCGGCTCGATACCCGTGGCGATCGACGCGATCACCGTTCGCGCGCCGACGTCCACGACCGCGATCGCGTTGCCGCCCGACAAGGCGAAGTATCCGCGTCGTCCGTCGGGCGAAAAGACGATGCCGGCGGGTCCACGTCCGACGCTCACCGTGCTCACGACGCGTCGCGTCCGCGCGTCGATCACCGAGAGCGTGTTGCTCCGCACGTTCGACGTCCATGCTTCGCGGCCGTCGGGCGTGAACTGGATGCGTTGCGGTCCGTCGCCGGTGACCCTGAGTGAATCGACGATCACGCCGCGCGCCGTCGAGATGATGGTCACGACGTTGTCGCCGCGCCGAGCGACCCACAGCTCGCTGCCGTCCGGGGAGACGGTGAGTCCCTCGGCGCCATTGCCGATGGCGATGTTCTTCACGCTGCCAGATACGCGGTCGATGATGCTCACGCTGCCGGATACTGTGTTCGTGACGTTGAACGTCTTCTCGTCGGGTGAGGGCAACACGAGGTGACTCCGCTGCTGGCCCGTGAGCCATGTGGCGAGCACTCGGCCGGACGCTGCGTCGAGCTCGAGGAGTGCGTTCGGCGTTTCGACCGTGACCCACAGGCGCGTGCCGTCTCGACTGATGGCGACGCCGTGCACGCCCGCGCGGGTGCCGAGGTCGTAGGTGGCTTTCACGCGTCGCGCCGCAAGGTCGAGCACGGTGATGGTGTTGCCCGCGACGGTGTGCATGGTATCGCCAGCGGGGTAGACACCGAAGCGACCGAAGTTGGCGACGTAGGCCGTGCGCCCGTTCGCGGATACGGCAAGCTCGTGCGGACCGCGACCCACCGGCAATGTGGCAAGCGTCTGTCCGCTCACCGGGTCGATGACCGATGCGGATTGCGCGGACTTGTTGAGTACGACGATGGTGGCGGGTGCGTCGCCGGTGGGCGTGGTTGCGCAGCTCGACGCGAGGATCAGGGCGGCTGTGAGTCGGGCTGGTCGTCGCATGTCGGACTTGTGTTTTATGGAAAGCGCGTACGCGCTGGCGTCGGATGTAGCGCGAGTGAAAGTGACGCGAGATTCAGTAAAGCCACAACAGGCCGATCTGGGGCGGAAACAGCGCCGACACTGCGTACCGACGGACTGCGGACAGATTCCTCCCTTGCAGCAGGATAGAGACAATCGTCGCTCACTTCCTGGAAGTCGGAATGCGCGCGGAGCAGATCGGCGGGTTGTCGGCCTCAGGTCGGCCTTTTGTGGTAGTTCAAAATCACTCATGACTCGAATCGCGCGCGAAACCCAACGCGGCCGCGCGGACGCTCGCGGCGGTCCGGTAGGACTGTTCGCGCGCCCACGGATTCTCAACAGTGCGGCTCGACCATACGTTCTTTCTAGATGACCCAGAGGTACGCAATGACCAGCCTGGCCCGATTGTTCTCGGTGGCGGGATCGCTCGCTGTGCTCGCCGTCATCCATGCACCTGCCGCCCGCGCGCAGGCGAGCGCCGCCAAGTCGGCCAACAACCCGGCCGACGTCCACTTCATGGCCGGCATGATCGCCCACCACGCGCAGGCCGTGCTCATCGCGGGCTGGGCTGATTCGCACGGCGCGCGCTCGGACATCCGCATCCTCTGCGAGCGCATCGTCGTGGGGCAAAAGGACGAGATCGCGCTCATGCAATACTGGCTGCGCGAGCGCGGCGAGCCGGTGCCCGACGCGACGGCGACGCACCTGAAGATGAAGATGAACGGCGTGGAGCACGACATGCTCATGCCTGGCATGCTGACGGACGAGAAGCTCGCCGCGCTCGACAAGGCGCGTGGCTCCGGCTTCGATCGGCTGTTTCTCGAGGCGATGATCGCGCACCACGAAGGTGCCATCGTCATGGTCGACGAGCTCCTCGGCAGCAATGGCGCTGCCCAGGACGACGTCGTTTACAAGATGGCGTCAGACATCTATGCCGACCAGACGACCGAGATCGAGCGCATGGAGAAGATGCTCGCCACCGTTCCGCCACCGAAGCCATGACTGTCGTCCCGAGCGCTGGTTGTCAGCCCGAGCGCTGGTTGTCATCCTGAGCGCAGCGAAGGATCTGCACCTGTCATTCCGCCGTTACGTCACGCCTCACCGGATTCCAATGTCAAAACCCTCTCCACTGCTCGCCGCGTCGCTCGTGATCGGGCTGTCATACGCTGCGGCCTGCGCGACGTCGTCCTCGTCGTCCTCGTCCGAGCCGATGCCCGCCGCGGACATGTCCACCTCGCCGCCGAGCCCCGATCCTCGCGTCGGCCTGCGCGCGGGCACCATGGCCCGGTGGCCCAGGGACACAACGAAGAAGATGATCGTCGAGCCGGCTGCCGAGGCGCAGTGGAACATGCGGCTGCTGTCGAATACGCCGGTCAAGGAGCCGTTCATCGGCGTCACGCACTCCGACATCGCCTTCTCGGGACCGTACGCCATTCAGGGCAACTACGACGGCTATCAGGTCTGGGACATCAGCAACCCGCGCAAGCCGAGGCTGCACGACGAGTACGTCTGCCGAGGATCGCAGAGCGACGTCTCCGTCTACAGGCACCTCGTGTTCGTCTCCGGCGAGGCGACGAGCGGTCGCCTCGACTGCGGGCTGCAGGGCGTGCCGGATTCCGTGAGCAAGGATCGCTTCCGCGGCATACGTATCTTCGACGTCACGGACATCAAGAAGCCGCGCTACATCGCCAGCGTGCAGACCTGCCGTGGCTCGCACACGCACACGGTGGTCGAGGATCCGAAGGACAACGCGAACGTCTATGTCTACGTCTCCGGCTCCGCCGGCGTCCGGTCGGCCAGCGAGCTTGCCGGATGCTCCGCGCTGGCCCCCGACCAGGATCCCAACTCGGCGCTGTTTCGCATCGAGGTGATCAAGGTTCCGTTGGCCGCGCCGGCAACGGCGGCCATCGTCAGTTCGCCGCGCATCTTCAACGACCTCAAGCCGGTGACGGCACACGCGCCGCCTCCCGCTGATACCGCTGGGCGCGGTGGACGCGGTGGCCGTGGCGGCCGTGGTGCTGCTGGCGCCGTGCGCACCGGTCCCACGCAGTGCCATGACATCACCGTCTATCCGGCCATCGGCTACGCGGGCGGTGCCTGCGGCGGTTACGGGCTGCTGCTCGACATTCGCGACGTGGCCAACCCCAAGCGCATCGGCGCCGCGGCGGACAGCAACATGTCCTTCTGGCACTCGGCGACGTTCAGCAACGACGGCTCGAAGATCCTGTTCAGCGACGAATGGGGTGGTGGCACCGCGCCGCGCTGCCGCGTGACCGACAAGTACGAATGGGGCGCGAATGCGCTGTTCACGCTGGTGGACGGCACGATGACGTTCAAGAGCTACTACAAGATGCCGGCGGCGCAGACGACGTTCGAGAACTGCGTGGCGCACAACGGCTCGCTGATCCCGATCCCGGATCGGGACGTCATGGTGCAGGCGTGGTACCAGGGCGGCATCTCCGTCTTCGACTGGACCGACGTGTCGAAGCCGAAGGAGATCGCGTTTCACGATCGCGGACCCATCGATGGCTCGACGCTGGGCGCCAGCGGGGGTTCGTGGTCGGTGTACTGGTACAACGGCGTGATGGTGAGCTCCGAGATCGCTCGCGGACTCGACATCTTCGAGTTGGTGCCCAGCGCGTTCATTTCGCAGAACGAGATCGATGCGGCCAAGACGGTGCGCTTCGACTACCTGAACGTGCAGGGCCAGCAGAAGATGGTGTGGCCGGCGAGCTTCTCGTTCTCGCGCGCGCTCCTCGACCAGCTCGAGCGCAACAACGGCCAGGCTGCTGCGAAAATTGCGTCCGCGCGCGACGGGCTCGCGAGTGCGGAGCGGTTGTCGGGCCAGGCGCGGAAGAGTGCATTGGACGCGCTATCGAAGCAGTTGCACGGCGATGCACAGGGCGCGACGGATGCGCCAAAAGCGCACAAGCTCGCGTTCTCGGTGGGCGATCTCGCGAAGCTCTGATCGGTTGGTGGTTAGCCGGCTCGCGGGCCCGCGCGAACTGCGCGGGCCCGTATTGCTTAAGTGGAGGGGATGATGATCCCGACTTTCCCGACTGAGCTGTTCGCCGTCGCGCCAAGAGGCGAATCGAAGGGCGGGCTCGAAATCGAAATGTGGTTTAACCGCGGCACTCGAGAGATCGAGACTGCCTATCCGGTTGTACGAGGACGACAGTAGCTCCACACTCTGGAACGTCTGCGCAAACATGGACCAGCCCTTCTCAGTTCACGTCGATCGTCTATCCCTGTCCAAAGGAGCGCCTGGGCAGGTCGGCGGACGCATCTGGGTCACCATCGGCGAACGTGCATTCCCTGAGGAGGGATGGTATGACTCAGTCGTGGTAGTGATGAGTTGGTGGCTGGCGGCGCTTGTCGAACTTCGGAACGGGGCTGGGCCCGTGGAGTTCTTGTTCATGGAAGGTCCATTCGTAGTAACGCTCGCCAAGATCCAAAGGTCGGGCAATTTGGATATCGTTGCGTGGCGACGAACTTCAACTGGACGCTTGCGAGTCTGCGAGGCCGTTGTGCTGCGCGACGTTGTCGAGCAGTCGTTGGTCTCTGCGAGCGGCCAAGTAGTCGAATTTTGTAGTGCCAACGGGTTTCAATCTCGGGATTCGTTGGAGCTTTCAGCGCGGCTAGTCGAATTGCGACTTCATGAGTGAACGCGCAGTGCGAAGAGGAGATTAAAGCAGAGCTTCGGGAGGTAGGAGCGGCGGCATGACACGTCGAACGGCTCAGCCAGCCCTTCAATGGATAGCCGTGTGCCTACCGGAGGAGGCGGCCACGCGGGCACCGAACCATGAGGGTACGCTCCTTCATGAGATTACTGTGCCGATTTGTCGTGACACCGGTGCTGCGGCAGGAGTTTGATTCGTCTGGACGAGAACAACCTGCTAAGTTGAACGCACCCGGAGGTGCACATGTCATATTCCATTCCCGAAGACGTTGCCGCCCGCGTTCGTCGGTTGCCGCCGCCACAGCAGGAGCAGGCCTTGGCGTATGTACGGCAATTGGAATCCGTGGCCGAGCAGCGACAAGGCCCCGCCGCGCTAGCGCGCTTTGCGGGCACCATCGCACCGGCGGACCTTGCCGTGATGGCAGCAGCGATCGAAGCCGACTGCGAGCGCGTGGATGCCACAAGCTGGTAGCGACGATCTCAATAGTCGAGTGCTACTCGACACCAACATTGTGATTGCGCTGTTTGCTGGCGATGCGGGCGTCGTCGCCGCCATCCGTGTTGCGGCGGCCGTGTTCGTTCCGACGGTCGTTCTAGGGGAGTTGTACTATGGCGCCAGGAAATCAGCGCGTTCGGCCGAGAACGTAGCAAAGATCGCCGCGTTTGCGGCCAGTGCGCCTGTCCTCCCGAGTGACGCTGCGACGGCCGTCGTGTACGGAGAACTGAAATGGGCGCTAAGCGAGGTCGGCACGCCGATTCCGGAGAACGATCTTTGGATCGCCGCGCTCGCCCGTCAACATGGGTTAACGTTGGTGACCCGCGACGCGCATTTCGACGCCATCCCGACGCTGGAACGCGTTCGCTGGTAGCGCGGGCGTCGTAGCAGGCCGCGTACACCCAGGCGCCGCCCGCACGCACCGGTTTGTCCGGCAGCCGTGCAAAGCGCTTGCTCCGAATCCAGGAACTCGTACGTTCCTCGCGACCACCCGCAGGGACGTCACGCACTGAACCGGAGTTCTCCATGCCCGAGCGAATCGCGTTGAGCCGTCGTGGTTTCGTCGGAGGCGTCGCCTCCACGTTGGGAGCGCTGACGCTCACGTCTTCCGGAGCACTGTTCGCGCGCGACGTGCGACTCGCCGCAACCGCCGACGATCCGATGCGCGAGTACGATGCCTTCGCCAAGCTCGCCTCCAACGAGAATCCCTACGGCCCCAGCGAGGCGGTGATGAAGGCCATGACCAACGCCTTCAAGTACGCCAATCGCTACGGCTATCCCGACGGCGGCATCGTCGAGGAAATCGCGAAACACCACGGCGTCAAGCCGGAGAACATCCTCCTCGGCGCCGGCTCCGGAGAAATCCTCGAGGTGGTCGGCTCGACGTTCGCGCGCGACGGGAAGAAGGTCGTCGGCGTCGAACCGTCGTACAGTCAGGTCTATGCGCACGTGACCAGCGTGCGCGGCTCGGCCATCACGGTTCCGTTGACGAGCGACTTCCGCCAGGACATGCAGGCGCTCATTCGCGTGACGAAAAAGCACTACCGCGACGTCGGGTTCGTGTATCTCTGCAATCCGAACAATCCCACGGGCCGCATCGTCACGGCGCAGGAGATCAGGGAGCTCCTCGACGGACTGCCGGAAGACATGACGGTGCTGATCGACGAGGCCTATCATCACTACGTCGACGACTCGAGCTACGCGACGTCGGTGCCGTATGTGCTCGAGGGACGACGCGTAATCATCGCGCGTACCTTCTCCAAGATCGCCGCGCTCGCCGGCATGCGGCTCGGCTACGCAATCGCGCCGAAGGAGCTCGTGCAGCAGATGCGCCCGTTCAGCACGGGGACGATCAGCGCCATCGTGAAGTACGGTGGCGTCGCCGCACTCAAGGACACGGAGGAGCAGGCCAAGGTGAAGAAGATCACGCTCGCGCTGCGCCGGCAGACGACGTCGGAGCTGGAGCGGATGGGCTACAACGTCATTCCATCCGACGCGAACTTCTTCATGGTCAACTTGCGTCAGCCGATGCTGCCGGTGGTCGCCGAGTTCAAGAAGAAGGGCGTACTGGTTGGACGTCCGTTTCCGCCGCTCACGGAGCATCTGCGCGTGTCGGTTGGGACGGCGGAGGAAATGTCGCGGTTCATGACGGCATTCCGCGAGATCGTGGCGAGTCCGGCAAAAACCGCGTCCAATGGCGGGTAGGCACGAATCCGCAGCTCACTCTCGGTGTGCCGCGGTCGCAATCTGAACCAACTCGACGTCGATGTGCAGCACAGAGTCGGGTGGCGTGTTGGGCGGGTACATCGAACGATGACTCAACTTCGGCGGCACGATCAACATTCGGCGCTCGCCCACCCGCATGCCGCTGACGCCCTCGTCCACGCCCGAGATGACCTGATTCCCACCGAGCAGGAACGTGACTGGCGTATTCTTGTCGCGACTGCTGAAGATCACGACGCCACTCGGCAGCGCGGTGATCGCGAATCGGAACGCCAGACGCAGTTGAGTCTTGATGCTCCAATGTGGGAGAACGATGTCGATCCTGACAACGCGAGTCGCGCTACCGTCAGCTCACTGCCCGTCGTCTGGCAGTAGTTCTTCGAGTGCCAGCCACGTTTTCGGTGGCAGCGTCGCCTCGTCGAAGTATCGCGTCACCACTGCCCTGCCTTCTTCCAGCGTCGTGATGTTGAGGTAGCGCAGCAGATAGCGCACGTCGTCGAGGTCGTGGAACTCCTCGCCGAGCCGCATCGCTGCGCACTTCATGGCGAGCAGGTAACCGGGCTGCGCGACGAACACGCGCAGGTGCGAGAGCTCGAGCCACGGATCGAAGTCGCCGCGCGGGCTCAAGTATCCCTTCACGGCGTCGTTGAGCCAGTTGTCGGGCACACCGGCCTGCGAAGCCACGCGCGCGGCAGCACGTCGCAGCAGCCCCGCCGGCTTGAACAGCGCGTCCACGTCGCGCGTCGCGGGCCTGGCGTTGAACACCAGGCACATCACCGCGCCGCCGACGAGAAACACCTCTCCACGTTCGTCGGCAGCAGCCAGTTCGTCGTCGAGAAGACCGAACAGGGCGCGGATCTCGGATGCCGTCAACAGGTTCGACCGGCCTGCCACTAGACGCGCGAACCCATCGAGGAATCGACGAAGAGGTTTCTGCGCCTGAACGGTACCGGCGACTCGGCGATCAAGTGGAGCCGCAAGCTCATCATGGGCGTCGCGAAGTACGGCTCGTCCAATGGGGCAATGGTGCGGCTCCACGCCGGTGGCATCACACCCTTCTGTGCCGCGGCCAACTCGACCATCGCCGCTACGTAGTTCTGCGTCACCGCAGGCAATCCGGCGAGCGAGGCAACGCGCACCGCCGTCGAAAAGTGTGCCGCGTTGAGTCCGTGGAGAAAGTCGTTCAGCTCCGCGAGCGCGAAGCGACGCTCGTCCTCGACACGAAGCGCGCTGATGATCTCACCGAAGCGATCCTGCTCGCTCGGCAGCAATACCGACAGAACGTATGCCGACACGCCGATTCCTGCGGCGTGCGCGCGCCGCTGGAGCGCCGCCTTCTGCGCAGCGCTGACACGAATCTGGAGCTGCTGCGTCTTGGTGGCCATGAACGGAAACCTACGCCATCTGCCCATACTGTCAATACATGTGTACTGACAAATCATGCGCGACGATCGCGGTGCTGCACGCACTATGGAAGCAGGCGCTCCGGTAGCTAATTCGCATGCGTTCGATATGTTGGCGGCGCCATCGATGTCGTTCTCGTCTGCCGGTACTCACCCTGCCGTTCAGGAGGCGAACATGAGTTGCGCTGCGTGCCAGCCCGGAATCCGTGGTCTCATCAGGTCGAAGCTGGGTCGTTGTCCTTCGTGCATGAAGCTGTCGTTCGTCAGCGCCGTGGCGACGTGGGCCGCCCTCGGCGCACTGGCGTCGCTGCGTGCGGCGGATCCGCTGCTCATCGCTATGAGCGCTGTCGCGCTGGCGTTCACGGTGCTCTGGCTGCTCCACATCGGAACATTCGTCCGGCGACAGACCCATCGTGCCGCTACGGAGCGCGCGTCGTACGGAATCGACTCATCGCGTCGCGCCTTCGTCGGCGCAGGCGTGACGGCGCTCGGAGTCGGACTCGCGGTGTCAGTGCCCGGATGTCAGAATCTCGGAGTCGCCGCCGCCATGTACTGCGACTGCTACTTCGACAGCGACTGCTCGCTCCTCTGGTACTGCCGCTACGACTACGACTGCACCTATGTGCCCAAGGGCATCAGCGAGGCGGAGCGAAAATGTGCGGGCGACCCGAAACAGGGCAGTTGCGACGGGATGTGCACGTTTCTCAAGCTCCCGACCAGCGCCGGACGCGAGACGCTCGCGCGGGCCGCCGATCTCTACTTCCGAGCGTACATCGCCGCAGCGACACAGACGCGATTTGGTGAGCCCGATGCCGCGCTGCTCGCCGAGGCGCGCGCGGTGTCGCTACCGGGCGACGGACACGCGCAGTTGACCGGAGCAATCTTCTCGGCGATCGATCTTACGGCGGGATGGGATTTCGCCATCAGCCGGCGCGACATGTCGGATCGCGGACGTCCCGGCACCGAAGGTTTCTTTCGCGGCTTCCCCGAGGACGGCGGCACGCCGAAGATCCTGGAGGCGGTGCGAGCCGGCTTCGTCGCTGTGGTCCGCACGGGCCAGGCGGCGGCAATCGTTCCGCCCATCGAGCAGTTCTGGGCGGCTACGCCCGGGTTCAGGCCGAACCACGGTGGCCGCTGCTATCCGCATGGACACCGTGGCTACGCGACCGCGCTCGACTGCCAGCGTATCAACTTGTCGAAGCTTGCAGCCGCGCTGGCATCCGACGCGCAGTAGCACCATCCGGCGCTCCCGATGTCGAGGGTCACTTCGCCACATTAAACTCTCGCGGCACTGGACGTGAAGAGCGAGCGAGGGTACGTCGTGCTCATCGGGTTTCGTTCGCAGTGGCTCGGGCAACCGTTCGGCACGTTTTGCGTGGTGTTCAACTCGCTGCTTGTTCGGACGCGGGCTCGCGGCGACGGCCAAGGGGACCGTGCGCTCTGGTCGTCGCCGAGGCCCGAGCCGGCGAAGAAATAGGCGACGCGTTACGCGGGACGTCCGGCGAATTCATATGCCGCAAGGCACCACGCGGGCTCGTCGCGGAGCCATTGAAAGAACAGCCATTCCTCGCCGATGTCGTCGAGGCTGAATGGCGGAAGCCCCCCGGAGTACATGTGCACGCGCGTGGCACCGGCGCGCCGCGCCGCGGACCGTTCAGGCTCGGGGAGTCGCGCCGCGACGACCATCGTGCCCCAGGCAAAGGCAAACACGATCTTCGTGACGGGATGCATGAGCGTCGGCATACCGCAGAACACCGTCCGGCAGTCCGCGGGAAGCTGCTCGGCAAGTTCGTCCCAGAGACGCGCAACGATGTCGGGGTGCGTGCCCAGCGTGTAGTACGGATTGTCGATATCGTCGGGCACCGCGACGACCGGCAGCGAGGCTCGGCGGCCAGGCTCGAGATATCGGCGCAAGGCAGCATTGGCGGGGTGGTCGAGTGCGTCGCGTGTCATTGGTGTGTCCCGTGTGTCGTCATCGCGCCCCGGCTGCGCCAGCGCCCGTGGGTCCGGCGCCGAGCATCAACGTCTTCACCAGCGCACCTGTGGCGACGTCGATCACCGAGAGCCACCCGTTCTTCGACGCCGAGGCCGGCATGCCCTCCATGCCCGGCATGTGATCGTGCGCGCTCTCGCCGGCCTTCGGCGTCGCGCCCGTGTTCTGGTTCACGACGAAGAGATACCTGCCATCGGCGCGCATGATCATGTCATACGGCTGCGCGAAGCCCAGTGCGAACCGTCGCAACTCGGTGCCGCTGGCGACGTCGATCTCCGCGACGGCATTGTCGCCGAAGAGCGAGAAGTAGACGCGCGCACCGTCCGGGCTGAAGACGGGATCCCACGGCTTTCCGCGCACGGCGATCTCCCTTGCCGGAGCGAACGGTGGCGGTTGCGAGAGGTCGAAGAAGAGCACCGTGTTGGAGAGCTCGCCACCGATCACCATCCATCGTCCATCCGGCGAGACGGTGAACTGCACCATCGACCGGAACGCGCCGGGCAGCGTCGAGAACGTCACCCGTCCCGTCACCGCATCGAGCGACGCGATGCGATTCTCGGCGAGCGATGCGGCGTGGGTCCAGCGGCCATCGCGCGTGGTGACCAGCGCGTGGGGACGCGGAATCTGGATCTCCTCCTCGCTCACGAGCGTGAACGTCGAGCGCGCGATGACCGCGAGCGAGCGTGGCGGATTGGGTGCGGTCATCGATCGTCCGACGAACAGGGTGTCGTGCACGGGATCGATCGACAGCAACCCCGGCGTCTCCATGGCCACCTGCGCGATGAGCCGGTTGGCGCGGTCGAACTTGAGGACCTTGCCGTCGCCGATGAGGGTGACGTACCACGCCGATCCATCGCGCTCCGCGACGACATGGTGGGGTTTCGCGTTGACGGAAAAGCCGAGTCGCGTGAGGTCGATCGTGGTGTCGACGGCGAGGCGGTGCTGGTCGATCACGGAAATCGACGCGCCGGATTGGTTGACGACGTAGAGCTTCGTGTCTTGAACAGACTCGCCGCCGGCCCGAATCGAGCCGCCGCACGCCGCCAGTACCAACGATATCAGAAGAATTACACGAAAGCGCATGGCGAAACCTACGTCCTCGATCGCGAAGCGGCGACGAATCGCGTCGGCTTGTCAACAGACTGAAAGACGGAACGACGGAACGACAACACGGAACGACAACACGACGGAACGACAGCACGACGGAACGACAGCACGACGAACGCTGAAGGCGCTGACAAAGCGCACGCAGAACGGCGCTGCACTCGCGTTTTGCGCTACTCAGAAACGAACACTAAGGAGTTGTGACGAAATAACTGACTCATAGTATTCTAACGCGGATGGATCGTGTAGTTCCAGTCGCCATGAAACGTGTGGGGCTCGAGCTGGATCTGGGCCATCTGGGCGTCACTGATGACGACGCCCTTGGGGTAGCGG
>JANOIJ010000224.1:0-38464 GCA_031407575.1 Gemmatimonadaceae bacterium
ACCTCTCGGCAATTCCGAAGATGGTGGAAGGCCACTTGCTGTCCGACGTGATCGCGATCAACGCGTCGATTGATATCGTGATGGGAGAGATCGACCGATGAACGGCAGGTGCAGATCCTTCGACGCGCGTCGCTCGCTCAGGATGACAGGGATATGAGCACCACACACGACGCGCCTTACGCGCCGGTGTTCACCGGCGCGCGCAAATCAGAGCTCGACGAGCTTCTCACGCGCTATCCCACAAAGATGGCGGCGCTCTTGCCGGCGCTGTGGATGGTGCAGGAAGAGCGCGGCTGGGTTCCGCCGGACGGCATTGCGGAAGTCGCCGAGGTGCTCGACCTCACGCCTGCGTACGTGAAGGGCGTCGTCACCTTCTATACGATGTACCACCAGCATCCGGTGGCGAAGCATTTCATTCAGGTGTGCACGACGTCGCCGTGCAATGTCTGCGGCGCTGAAGACGTCGTGACGGCGCTGCTCAAGCACACAGGGTGCGAGGAGCTCGGCGTGCAGTCACCCGACGGCAAGTACCAGGTCATCGAAGTCGAGTGCCTCGGCGCGTGCGGATTCAATACGCCCCTGATGGTCAACGAGAAGTTCATCGAGTCGGTCACCGTGGAATCGGTACCCGCGCTCCTCGCCTCCCTGGGCTGACATGGGCTTTCCGCACACGTCGCACGAACGCGAAACACCGGTCCTCTCCAAGCACTTCGGTGACACGGAGGCGATCGGGTTGGATGGCTGGCGCAAGCGCGGCGGCTATGTCGCGCTCGAGAAGGCCCTCAAGATGGAGCCGGCCGAGATCATCCAGGTCGTGAAGGATTCGGGGCTGCGAGGCCGCGGTGGCGCGGGGTTCCCCACGGGCCTCAAGTGGAGCTTCATGAAGCTGGGCGACGGCAAGCCGCACTACCTGGCCTGCAACGCCGACGAGTCCGAGCCGGGCACGTTCAAGGACCGCGAGATCATGCGCTGGACGCCGCATGCGCTGGTCGAGGGCTGCGCAATCGGTGCGTACGCGATCGGTGCAGAGGTCGCCTACGTCTACATTCGCGGCGAGTACACCGAAGCGCTCGAGAAGATGAACGCGGCGTGCAAGGAAGCGTACGCGGCGGGGATTCTCGGGACCAATGCGATGGGCACGGGCAAGACGGTCCACGTCTATGTGCATAAGGGCGCGGGCGCGTACATCTGCGGGGAAGAGACCGCAATGATGAACTCGCTCGAGGGTCGTCGCGGCAATCCGCGCATCAAGCCGCCGTTCCCGGCCGTGTCGGGCCTGTTCGGCATGCCGACGACGATCAACAACGTCGAGACGCTGGCCGCGGTCCCGCATATCCTGAACAATGGCGCGGCGTGGTACCAGGCCTTCAAGCGCGCCGACAACCCGAAGAGCACCGGCACCAAGCTCTACTCGGTGTGCGGCAACATCCAGAAGCCGGGCAACTACGAAGTCGTGATGGGGTTTCCCTTCAAGGATTTCCTCTATGACCTCTGCGGTGGCCCGCTGGCCGGACGCCAGTTCAAGGCGATCATCCCCGGCGGCATCTCCGTTCCGATCCAGACGCGCGAGGAAGCCGAGAACTCGTTGATGGACTACGAGGGCTTCGTCGCGAACGGTACGATGCTCGGCTCGGGTGGCGTGATCGTCATCGACGACGCGCAGAACCTCGTGAAGCAGATTGCGCGCGCCGCACGCTTCTTCGCGCACGAGAGCTGCGCGCAGTGCACGCAGTGCCGCGAGGGCACGGCGTGGACCACGAAGATCCTCGAGCGCATCGTGGCTGGCGACGGCACGCACGAGGACTTCGACACCCTGCTGGAGATCGCCGAGAACATGACGGGCAAGACCATCTGCGTGCTGAGCGATTCGTGCGCGACGCCCGTCGTCTCCGGACTCCAGAAGTTCCGCGGCGACTTCGAAGCGTTGATCAAGAAGAAGAAGGTCCACATGGTGCCCGCGCAGGTGGCCTGATGGCGGACGTGAAGATGATCACCCTGACGATCGAAGGGCGCGCGGTGAGCGTGCCAGACGGGACGTCGATCCTCGAGGCCGCGAAGGTCGCCGGCGTCCTCGTGCCGCACTACTGCTACCATCCGTCGCTGCCGGTGGCGGGCGTCTGCCGCATGTGCCTTGTCGAGGTGGAGAAGGCGCCGAAGCTCGCGCCGTCGTGCGTCACCACCGTGATGGAAGGGCAGGTAGTGCATGTGCACTCGGACAAGGCGCTCGAGGCGCGCAAGGGCGTGCTGGAGATGTTGCTCATCAACCACCCGCTCGACTGCCCGATCTGCGACCAGGCTGGCGAGTGCGAGCTCCAGGACTACACGTACCAGGAAGGGCGCAGTGAGGGGCGGTATCACGACCCCAAGCGCTTCAACCCGGTGGAGGATTTCGGCGGCGACGTGATGTACGTCGCCAACCGCTGCATCCTCTGCACGCGGTGCGTGCGCTTCATGGACGACGTCGCGCATGATCCGGTGCTCGCCGTCGTGGAGCGAGGCGACCGCGCGCTGATCGGCAAGTTCGACGGCGACGACTTGACGCACGCCTGGGCCGGCAATGTCATCGACCTGTGCCCCGTGGGCGCGCTGCTCTCCAAGGACGCGCTCAACAAGGCGCGTGCTTGGGAGCTCGATCGCTCGGCGAGCGTGTGCCCCAGTTGCTCGCAGGGCTGCAACATGATCGTGGAGACCCGCGACAATCAGGTCATGCGCCTGCGCCCGCGCGCGAACGATGCGGTGAACAAGCACTTCATGTGCGATCACGGCCGCCTCAGCTACCGCTGGATGAACCGCACCGATCGCGTGCAGGCGCCGTTGGTGCAGCAGGGCGGTGTGCTCGTCACGGCGGAGTGGGAGGTCGCACTGCGTGCCGCTGCGCTTCTGCTCGATGGCAAGCGCGCGTTCGTGCTCGCGTCACCGAACCTCTCGAACGAAGCGCTGTTCCTGCTCGGCAAGCTTGTCGCGAAGACGGGTGGCACAGGCGCCTTCCGCGTGACGGTGGGCGAGGAAGCGCCGCTGCCTGGTGTCGAGGACCTCGCGCTGCGTCCGGACCGCGCCGCCAACGTTCGCGGTGCGGAGTTGGCCGGCTTCGCGCGCTCCGACAACCCGCTCGCCGGCATGCAGGCGGGCGACGTGCTCATCGTCGCCGACGAAGAGTTGTCGGGCAGCGATGCCACCGACATCGCGCGTGCGGGTGCGGTCATCGTCATCGGGACGACGCTGCCCGCGTGGGCGCGGCATGGCGCGTCGGTGGTGCTGCCGATTGCCAACTGCGTGGAAGAGGACGGCACCTTCACCAACCTGCGCGGCCGCGTGCAGCGGTTTCTGCAGGCCAAAGCCGCACCGGGTCTCGCCCGGCCGAGCTTCTTTGCGATTGGCGACCTGCTCGCGGCGCTGGGCGAAGGACAGGGTTACTGGACGGCGTCGCAGGCGTTCGATGCGCTCGCCACCTCCCACGCGGATTTCGCGGGGATGTCCTACGATGCACTTACGCTCAAGGGGGCGATGACGGCAGGCGCGATGTCGGGTGCAGGTGCCGCGCATGTTTGAGGCGATCGGGCGGTTCTTCGGGCAGTGGGTGGTCGGCCCGAATGCTGAGCCGATGTTCACCGTGTGGTTCGTCGCGACCGTCGTGAAAATGCTCGCTGTCTTCACGGTCTACATGATCGGCGTCGCACTGCTGACGCTTGCCGAGCGCAAGATTTCGGCGTGGATGCAGGATCGGCATGGGCCCAATCGCGTCGGCAAGGGTTGGCTCCAGCCCGTCGCTGACGGCGTGAAGAACTTCGTGAAGGAGGAGACCTACCCGGCCGCGGCCAACCTGCCGCTGTTCATCCTCGCGCCCGTGCTGTCGTTCGTTCCGGCGCTGATCACGTGGGCAGTGATTCCCTTTGCGGCGCCGTGGGGCTCACGGTTCGGAACCATCGAGATGGTGCTGGCCCCCATGCCCGTGGGTTACCTGTTCATCCTCGCCGTCTCGTCCATCGGCGTCTACGGCATCGTGATCGCCGGCTGGTCGTCCAACAACAAGTACGCAATGCTCGGCAGTATCCGGTCGAGCGCGCAGATGGTGTCGTACGAGATTGCCATGGGGATGAGCACCATCCCTGTGTTGCTCCTGGCGGGTAACGTCTCGATGTCGCGGATCGTGAACCAGCAGGCGTTCGAGACGTGGAACGTGCTGAACCTCACGGTCGCATTTTTCATCTTCATGATCGCGGCATTCGCGGAGACCAACCGGCTTCCGTTCGACCTGCCTGAGGCAGAGTCGGAGCTGATCACCGGGTACCACACAGAATACAGCGCGATGAAGTTCTCCATGTTCTTCATCGCCGAGTATGCAAACATGGTGACGGCCAGCGCCCTGATGGCGACGCTGTTCTTCGGCGGTTGGGACATTCCATTCACGCTGTGGGACAACCTCGCGCCGCACACCGGGCTCAAGACACTGCTCACGCTGGGCTCCTTCGTGTCGAAGACGCTCTTCTTCGTGTTCTTCTTCATGTGGATCCGCTGGACGCTGCCGCGATTCCGCTACGACCAGTTGATGTCGCTCGGCTGGAAGTTCCTGCTGCCGTTGGCACTGGGCTACATCGTCGCCATCGCCGGCACGATCGTCATGCTCGATTCACTCGGCTTCGCGCGCGGGTCGGTGCCGTTCCACCTCGGCCTCCTCCTCCTCAACGTCGCGGCGGTCGTGGTGTTGTTCCAGATCGTCGATCGCGGACGGCTGATCAGTCCCGCGTACTCGCGCCTCAACAAGCGCGACGTCGACAAGCTGCGCGCCGTGAGCGCGCCGCATCGTACCCCCCTTGTCCCCGAGTCCGGAGACTGATGTCCATCGGCGTGAAGGTCGTCGAGCGGCCGATCGAGCAGACGAGCTACGTGCGTGCCACCCTCAAGGGGCTCACGCACACGCTTAAGCACATGCTCAATCCCGAGAAGGTCACGACGCAATATCCCGAGGAGAAGGAGTCCATCTCCAAGCGGTGGCGTGGCACGCACCGCATGCTCACCACGGAAGACGGCAAGGCGAAGTGCGTCGGCTGCGGCTTGTGCCCGTCCGTGTGCCCAGCCAACTGTATCAAGCTGGTGCCGGGCGAGGACGAGCAGGGCAACCGCTATCCGCTCGTGTTCGAGATTGACGAATTCCGCTGCATCTTCTGCGGCTATTGCCAGGAAGTCTGCCCGGAAGAGGCGATTCACGTCGGCCGGCACTACGAGAACGCCGAGTACAGCCGCGAGGGCTTTGTCTACGACCTGGAGCGGCTGATGGCGCAGACGCACCCGGTGTGCGAGATGTGGGACCCCGCCGATCCCAAGGGGGAGTGATGACACAGAACGAGCTCCCGCTGTTCTACGTCTTTCACTTTTACTTGTTCGGCCTCATCGCGATTGTCTCGGCGCTGGCGTTCGTGACGCGCAAGAGTCCGGTGTCGGCGGCGATGTGGCTCGTCAGCACCATGTTCAGCCTCGCGGCGCTCTACATCCTGCTCGACGCGCAGTTCATCGGAACGATGCAGGTGCTGGTGTATGCCGGCGCGATCATGGTGGTGTTCCTGTTCGTGATCATGCTGCTCAACCTCGGGCATCCGTCCGAGCTGGCAGATGCGCGCGGCATCTGGTGGAAGCTCGCGGCGGGCGGCATCGGACTCGCGCTATTGGCGCAGATCTTCACCATCACGCGGCCGAAGCTGCCAGAAGCGCTCGTTCTGCCGGAGAATGCCGTGGCCAACCAGGTCGCGCGTGAAGGTGCCATCGCGCCGCTGGCCGATCTGCTGTTCAATGAGTACCTGCTCGCGTTCGAGGTGACGAGCGTTCTGCTGCTCGCCGCGGTGGTGGGCGCAGTGGTGCTCGGCAAGCGGAAGGAGCGTGCCCATGCTGGCTGAGTCACTCTTCTTCAGCGCGGTGCTGTTCACCATCGGCGTCGTCGGCGTGCTCACGCGGCGCAACGCGATCATCATCTTCATGTGCGTCGAGTTGATGCTCAACGCCGTGAACCTGACCTTCATCGCGTTCGCGCAGGTGTACGGCGTAGCGGGCCAGGTCTTCGTGTTCTTCGTGATGACGGTGGCCGCCGCCGAGGCGGCCGTGGGATTGGCGATCATCATCGCCCTGTTCCGGCATCGCCAGACGGTCAACCTGTCGAACATCAATCTGCTCAAGGGATGATGCTCCTCCAGCATGCAGCATCATTGGCGGGTGCTCACCCACTGAGCGGCACGATTGCCAGCTATGTCTGGCTGTTGCCGCTCCTGCCGCTGCTCGGCTTCCTGATCAATGGCGTGCTCGCACTCACGAGCGTGCTGCGCTTCGGTCCTGCGGATCCCGGCGCGGCGCATGACGAGTCGCACGCCGGCGCTGATGCTCACGGCGCGCATGGGGACGATCATCACAAGGTGGTCCGCCACCGTCACGCGGCGCTGGCGAGCATCGTCGGACCCGGCGTCCTGGTGCTGAGCTTCGGCCTGGCGCTCATGATCTTCCTGGCAATGAAAGGCGTGGGCGAGATGCATGCGCCGTTCATCCAGACGTACTTCAGCTGGATGCCGGTGGGCGAGCTTCAGGTCGACGCGGCGTTCCAGCTCGATCAGTTGTCGATGCTGATGGTGCTCATCATCACCGGTGTCGGCACGCTGATCCACATCTTCAGCGTCGGTTACATGCAGGACGACCCGGGGTATCCGCGCTACTTCGCGTACCTCAACCTGTTCGTCTTCTTCATGCTGGTGCTGGTGCTGGGCTCGAGCTATCCGGTGCTGTTCATCGGGTGGGAAGGCGTGGGGCTGTGCTCCTACCTGCTGATCGGGTTCTGGTTCAGCGAGAAGGCGAATGCCGACGCAGGGAAGAAGGCGTTCATCGTCAATCGCATCGGCGACTTCGGCTTCCTTGTCGCGATGTTCATGCTCTTCGCGAACCTCGGCAAGCTCGACTTCGCGTCCGTGAACGCAGCCGCGCCCGACACATTTGGCGTCGGGTCGGTGCTGGTGACGGTGATCTGCCTGTTCCTCTTCCTCGGCTGCGCGGGCAAGAGCGCGCAGATTCCGCTCTACACGTGGTTGCCGGACGCGATGGCGGGACCTACGCCGGTCTCGGCGCTGATCCATGCCGCGACGATGGTCACGGCCGGCGTGTACCTCATCGCGCGCAGCAACGTGCTGTTCTCGCTCGCACCGGCCGCGAGCCTGACGGTGGTGGTGGTCGGCGCGCTTACGGCCTTCTTCTCCGCTTCGATCGGACTGAAGCAGTGGGACATCAAGAAGGTGCTCGCCTACTCCACCGTCTCGCAGCTCGGCTTCATGTTCATGGGCGTGGGCTCCGGTGCGTATGTCGCTGGCGTGTTTCACCTGATGACGCACGCCTTCTTCAAGGCACTCCTGTTCCTCGGGGCAGGGTCGGTGATCTTCGCCATGCACAAGGCGTATCACCACACGGGCAACCATGACGACGCGCAGGACATGCGCAACATGGGCGGCTTGAGGAAGTACATGCCGATCACGTGGGGCCTCATGTGGGCCGCCACGCTGGCCATCACGGGCATCCCGCCGTTTGCCGGCTTCTTTTCGAAGGACGAGATCCTCGCTGCGGTGCACAACCGGCATAGAGGCACGCTACTCGACCAAGCGGACTTCCTCGGCATGCCTGGCGGCTTGGTCATGCTCGCCTGCTACGTGCTCGGCGTTGCGGCCGCACTCATGACGGCCGTCTACATGACGCGCATGATGCTCTACACGTTCCACGGCCCGAATCGGTCGGGCGAGAAGGAGCGCGAACACTTGCACGAGGCGCCGTGGGTGATGACGGCGCCACTGCTCGTCCTCGGCGCACTGAGTGTGTTCGGCGGCTGGTTCAACTTGCCCAAGCTGTTGCCCATCGGTCCCGTGCTCGCGCTGGAGCATTGGCTCGAGCCCGTCGTGGCGTCGGGCGACCTTCGCATCACGGGCGGCGCGCCGCAGGAAGTGCCGCACAGCACGGAGTGGGCGCTCATCGGATTCGCGGTTTTCATCGCGGTCGTCGGCATCGCCATCGCGTACACGCGCCTCAAGCCGGCGGCGCTCGTGCCCGCAGCGGAGTCGCCCGAGGAGCACGGCATCGCGCGCGTGCTCGCGAACAAGTACTACGTGGACGAGATCTACGACGCGGGCATCGTGCAGCCAATCGTCTCCACGTCGCGCGGGTTGCTGTGGCGTGGCATCGACGTCGGCATCATCGACGGACTGACGCGCCTGTTCGTGCAGAGCAAGGACGACGACAACGCGCCGGGCACCACGGTGCCGATGGGCGGACTGCTGCCGCGTACCCTCGGGATGATCGGGTCGTTCATGCAGTCGGGACAGGTGGGCACGTACGCGTGGGTCCTCGTCGTCGGAGTGCTGTTCGTGCTCGGCGCCTTCACTTTCCGCTAGCATCGAGATGCGCGAGTTACTGCAATCCGTCGGCTACGACAGCTGGATCCTTCCAGCACTGCTCGCGATTCCGCTGCTCGGCGCGCTTGCCGTGATGGCGGGAGGTCGCCAGGCGGAGGGCGAGGACGAGGTAACGAGCGGAGCGGCGAACCGTCCGCGGTCGCTGGCGACGATCGTCTTTGCCATCGAGTTCGTGCTGTCGATCGGCCTGTGGTTCAGCTTCGATCCGGCGACCCCCGCCTGGCAGCAGCGCTTCGACGTCGCATGGATCCCTTCGTGGGGCGCGCGCTTTACGCTGGGCCTCGACGGCATCGCGCTGATGATGGTGCTGCTCACGACCTTCATCATGTTGCTCGCGTCGCTCGGCAGCTGGACGTCGGTGCGGCAGAAGACGTCGTCGTACTACGCGTTGCTGCTCGTGCTCACTACGGGCATGCTGGGCGTGTTCATGGCGCTGGATCTCTTCCTGTTCTACGTGATGTGGGAAGTGATGCTCGTGCCGATGTACTTCATCGTGGGCATCTGGGGTGGACAACGTCGCATCTACGCGAGCCTCAAGTTCTTCATCTACACGATGATCGGCTCGCTGCTCATGCTGGTCGGCATCATCTACCTCGGCCTCGCCGCGCGCAGCGCGGTGTCGGGCATCCCCGACTTCTCGTACGACGCGATCATGGCGACGGTCCAGGTGTCGCCAGTAACGGCGCTCTGGCTCTTCGGCGCGTTCTTCCTCGCGTTTGCCGTGAAGGTGCCGATGTTCCCGTTCCACACCTGGCTGCCGGACGCGCACGTCGAGGCGCCAACGGCCGGCTCGGTGGTGCTGGCGTCCATCATGCTCAAGCTCGGGACGTTCGGATTCCTGCGACTGGCGGTCCCGCTGTTCCCCGGCGCCGCGATGAACGACACGGTGCGCGGCATCATCCTCACGCTGGCCGTCATCGGCATCGTGTACGGCGCGCTCGTGTCCCTGGTGCAACCGGACTTCAAGAAGCTCGTCGCCTACAGCTCGGTGAGTCACCTGGGGTTCGTGATGCTCGGTATCTTCGCGATGACCGTGCAGAGCGTGCAAGGCGCGCTCATGGTGATGATCAACCACGGCCTCTCCACCGGCGCGTTGTTCTTCCTGATCGGCATGATCTACGAGCGCCGGCACACGCGCCTCATCTCCGCCTATGGCGGCATCGCGCGGGTTGTGCCGGTCTTCTCGGCGATGCTCGTCTTCGTGTCACTCAGCTCCATCGGCGTGCCGGGCACCAACGGCTTCGTCGGCGAGTTCCTCGTGCTGCTCGGCGCGTATCGCACCTATCCGGTGCTGACCGTCATCGCGTCCACGAGCGTGATCATCGCGGCCGCATATCTCCTCTGGGCGGTGCAGCGCATCATCTTCAATCCGCTCGACAAGCCGGAGAACGAGCACATTCCCGACATGAACCGCCGAGAAGTGCTGCTGATGACGCCGCTGCTGGCGGGCATCATCTGGCTCGGCGTGTATCCCGCTCCGGTGCTCCGACGCATGCAGCCCGCCGCCGAGCAGTTCGTCCGGCTCGTGGAGACGCGTGCGGCGGCGGCCGGCGCGATTGTTGACGCGGGAGTCCGCTGATGCGTCTCTACGACCTCGCGATTCCGTCGCAGTTGAGCGCGGCCCTGTTTCCCGACCTGCTCCTCATGGTCGGAGCGATGGCGCTGCTGCTGTGGTCCGTGTGGCGCCGTGAATCGGCGGCCCACCAGCGGAGCGTCGGCGTGCTGTCCATCGGCCTCTGCGTCGCCACGCTCGCGGCCATCGTCTACATGATGTTCCAGCGCGGCGTGTCCACGGACGGCCCCATCGCCGTGGACAACTTTCGGTGGATGGCGGACGTCATCATCATGCTCGGCACCATCGGCGCGCTCGCGCTGGGCATCGACGACAACGACCGCGCGGGAACCACCACTGCCGAGACGCACGTGCTGGTGTTGCTCGCAGCGAGCGGGATGATGCTCCTCGTCGCGGCGCGCGACCTCATGATCGTGTTTCTCGGCATCGAGCTGATGTCGATCTCGATCTACGCGCTGGCGGGCTTGAATCGAAGGAGCGTTCGATCCGCGGAAGGCGCGCTCAAGTACTTCCTGCTCGGTGCGTTCTCCACGGCGTTCCTGCTGTATGGGATCGCGCTGGTCTACGGTGCCACGGGGACGACCGGCATTCACGAAATTGGCTTGCGTGTCGTCGCCAACGACCTGTCGTCCAGCCCGTTGCTGCTCATCGGCATCGCGTTGCTGCTCGTGGGGTTCGCGTTCAAGGTCAGCGCCGTGCCGTTCCACATGTGGGCGCCCGATGTGTACGACGGTTCGCCCAATCCCATCACCGCGTTCATGGCCGCGACGGTGAAGACGGCAGCGTTCGTCGCGTTCCTCCGCGTGTGGCTCGAGGCGTTCGGCGGTGAGTACGAGGCGTGGCATCGCGCCGTGGTCGGGCTCGCAATCGCCACGATGATCGTCGGCAACGCGATCGGGCTGATGCAGCGCAACCTGAAGCGCCTGCTGGCGTATTCGTCCATTGCGCATGCCGGCTTCATCCTCGTGGCCATCGCGACGGGCACCTCGCAGGGCGCATCGGCGATGCTGTTCTACCTGCTCGCCTATACGCTCGCCACGTTCGGCGCCTTCGCGGTGATCATCGTGCTCTCGCGCGGAGACGCGCCCGTGACGACGACCGACGTGAGCGGCCTCTGGACGGTGCGTCCATGGCTGGCGCTCTCGATGACGGTGTTCATGCTCGCACTCATGGGCTTTCCGGTCTTCGGCGGCATCGGCTTTTTCGCGAAGTGGTTCGTGCTGAAAGCTGCGCTCCAGGCGCCTGAGCCGCAGACGCTGCTCGCCGTGGTCCTCGTGCTCACGACGGTGATCTCGGCGGGGTATTACCTGTACGTCATCATGGTGATGTTCATGCGGCCGCGCGCCGTTGACAGCCCCACCATTCCTGCTACGCCGGCGTGGACGCGGTTCGTCATGGTCGCGACCGCGGCGACCATCCTGGTGCTTGGTATCCTGCCCGACCTCGCGGTACGATACGCGGTCGTCGGCATGCCGCGCATCTCGGTGCCGGCCGACGCGCTGAAAGTACTGCCCGTGCCTCCCACGGCACTCTCCCACTAGGAACTCGCGGGGTCGCTCCGGCGGCCCCGCTGCCTTTCTCCGCGCCGCATGACCATCGCATCCAGCATCTTTCGGCAGTACGACATTCGCGGCATCGTCGACGCCGACCTCACCGTGGAGGCGGCTCGGGCGATCGGCGGCGCATACGCGGCGTTGATGCGCGAGCGCGGCGTCTCCGGCGAGGTAGCCGTGGGCCGCGACAACCGCCCGAGCGGGGACACGCTGCGTGACGCACTGGTCGAGGGTCTCACCGCTGCCGGCGTCAGCGTCGTGGACATTGGCGTCGTGCCCACGCCATTGCTGTACTGGAGCCTGCATCACCTGACCGTGATTGGCGGCATCCAGATCACAGGGTCGCACAACCCGCCCGAGTACAACGGCTTCAAGCTGTGCCTCGGCACGGAGTCGGTGCACGGGCACGACCTCCAGCACCTGCTCCAGCTCATTCGCACGAATGCAGCGCCCACGGGGCAGGGCAGCGTGCGGTACGAGACGGTGATCGATCGGTACGTGGTCGACATGGCGCAGCGCACCGGACCCATCGCGCGCCCGATGAAGATCGTGTATGACTGCGGCAACGGCGCAGCCGCACTCGTCGCGCCGCAGTTGATGCGCGCGCTCGGCGTCAATGCCATCGGGCTGTTCACCGAGAGCGACGGCACCTTCCCGAACCATCATCCGGACCCGACGGTGCCGGAGAATCTCCAGGACCTCATCGCCGCCGTGCAGCGCGAAGGCGCCGAGCTCGGACTCGCCTTCGATGGCGACGCTGATCGCATCGGCCTGGTGGACGGGAACGGGACGATCATCTGGGGAGACCATATCCTCATCCTGTACGCACGCGACGTCCTCGCGCGCACGGGCACGGGGCAGCCGATCATCTTCGACGTGAAGTGCAGCCAGGCACTCACGGACGAGATCGCGCGCGCCGGTGGCATTCCCGTGATGTGGAAGACGGGCCATTCCCTCATCAAGGACAAGATGAAGGAGCAAGGCGCGCCGCTCGCCGGGGAAATGTCCGGGCACATGTTCTTCAGCGAAGGCTTCTACGGCCACGACGACGCATTGTACGGCGCCGCGCGCCTCCTGCGCATCGTCGCCGAGTCGGGACGCCAGGTGCACGAGCTGCTGTCGGACGTGCCGCCGTTCGTTACCACGCCGGAGATTCGCGTCGAATGCGGCGACGACCGGAAGTTCGAGCTCGTCGAACGCGCTGTGAAGCACTTCAAGTCCACGCACGACGTCATCGACGTGGATGGCGTCCGCGTGCTGTTTGGCGATGGGTGGGGGCTGATTCGCGCGTCCAACACCCAGCCGATCCTCGTGACGCGCTACGAAGCACGCTCCGCCGAACGGCTCGCCACCATCCGCAACGAGATGGAGAGCTGGATTCGCGCGCAGGGCGTCGTCGTTTGACGTGACAGGCCGCCGCGTCCTCGCCGGTGCCGTCATCGTCGCGGCACTCGTGCTGCTGGTGGGACGCTGGAGCGCCTCTATCTACACCGACTATCTCTGGTTCAACTCGCTCGGTGCCCGCGAGGTCTGGCGCGCGAGGCTCTCCATGTCGGCGGTGCTCACCGTCGGATCATTCGTCGTGGCGGCGCTCTTTGCCTTCGTGAACGTGTATGCCGTGCGACAGTCGGTCGTCTCGCTCGTGCTGCCGCGACGGATGGCCAACATCGAGATCGGCGAAGAAGTGCCGGGCAAGTACCTCTTTTTCGCGACGATCGGACTGTCCGCCATCGTTGGCGCACTGCTCACGTTCCCCGCGGACGAATGGCATTCCGCGCTCCTCGCGCGCATCGGTCGCCCCTTTGGCGAGACCGAGCCGTACTTCCTCGCCGACCTCGGGTTCTTCGTGTACTGGCTGCCCTTCGAGACGTCGGTGCACCTGTGGGCGATCGTGCTGCTCGTGTCGGTGACGGGCATCGTCATCCTGCTCTACGCACTCACGCCGAGCTTGCGGTGGGAGCGCGGCACGCTGTACGTGTCCGCCTATGTGCGGCGCCACTTCACGATACTCGGCGCTGTGCTGCTGTTGGTGCTTGCATGGAGCTACCGGTTGGGGATGTATCGGCTGCTGGAGGAGGGAAGCGGAACAGCGGGTGTCTTCTCCGTCGTGGATCATCACGTCATCGTGCCGGCAACACTCCTGCTTTCGGTGGTCACGCTATTCGCGGCCATCGTGGTGGCGTGGGCGGGATGGACGGGTCAGATGCGGCTTGCGTTCTTCGCGGTCACTGCGGTGCTGCTGCTGTCGCTCGTCGCGCGCACGCTGGCGCCACTCGTCGTGCGACGCTCGGTGGATCCCGTCACGCGCATCTCGCAGGAACGGCCCTATCAGGCCACGCGACTCGGCTTTACGCGGCGCGCATTCGGCGTCGATCGCATCCGCGCGGAGTCGCTCGGAACGGGGTTCGCATCGGCGAGCGACGCGGCGTCCCGGCTGGCGGTGTGGGACGGAGCGACGCTTTCACGCGCCGCCGAGCGCCTGCGCCGCGTGCGCGTGGTGGGAGACGGCGCGTCCTGGCACGCGACGCCCACGGGTCTCGTAGCAACCCTGGTGGAGCACAGCAGCGACGGCACGTCGGACGCGAGAGACGTCTGGGGCGTTGGGCGCTTCGACCCATCGGCGGACGACCGCGGCATGCCGCTCCGTGCATCGAGCGCCACGTCCGCCACCGGCGACCTGCTGCTGGGCGAGCCCGCCGTGTTCGACTCCGCGCCGACGTACAGCGTGCTCTCGGATTCCATGCGCCAGCTGGCCGGGGTGGAGATGGTCTCCACGCGCTCGCGCCTCATGTACGCATGGAGCCTCCAGAACCTGCGCTTGCTGTTCGGCGATCTCCCGTCCAACCGCCCGGTGATGATCCAGCGTCGCGACGTGCGGGAGCGCGTGCGGGCGCTGGTGCCGTTCTTCGTGCAGGGCGGCGAAGTCCTGCCGCTGGTCGCGAATGATTCGCTGTACTGGATCCTCGAGTTGTATGCGGCATCGGCGAGCTATCCCCTGGCGCAGCGCTTCGTCGTGCTCGGCGAGGAGCGCGGGTACTTCCAGCATGCCGCGACGGCGTTCATCCACGCCGCGTCAGGACGCGTGCGATTCATCATCAGCCCAACGCCCGATCCCATCGCGGTCAGTTGGCTCAATCGCTTCCCGCGACTGTTCCAACCGCCCGCAACACTGTCGCCGCAACTCCGCAGCATGCTGCCGCCGCTCACGGACGGCGCGTACACCCAGTCACTGGCGTTTGCCGTCGCCGGCTTTCGCGGCGACAGTCTGGAAGTGCGCCACTTTGCGACTCCGGACGGCGCGGATTCTTCCGCCACGCGCGAACCCGCGCACGCGGCGATTCCCTCGCTGGGCGGCGTTGCGTCGCTCTGGCCATTGCTGGACACCGCCGAGCGCGTGCGTGGCGTCGTCGCGGCGTCGGGCGGCGCGGTGCGCGTCACGTCGTGGCTCCCGATGGCCAGCGACGGCCGGCGCTGGGGCGCCGTGGTGGATCATCTCCGCATGGCGGACAGTGCATTTCACGAAACGGGCGCCGTGCGCTCGGCGCTGCGCGTCGTGCCAGTGCAGGGTCGCGCGGTCTACGTGCAACCGACCTTCCAATGGCGGCCCGGAGTGACGCCCACGCTCCTGCGCGTTGCGGCGTTCAGCGGCGACAGCGTCCGCCTCGGGCCAACACTGGCCGCAGCGCTCGGTGCCACGCCAGCTGCGCATCCAGCAGGACCAAATCGCACGCCTGAGCTCAGGTCGCAGGCAGACAGTCTGTACCGGGCGATGAAGGACGCGCTCGGTCGCGGCGACTGGCCGGCGTTTGGACGCGCCTTCGACGCGCTCGGTATCGCGCTGCGAGCGGCGCCGCCGTGAGGTTGCCCGCGCCTTGGGACAGGTCTAGCTTGCCACGACCCTTGGTATGCACACAGCAGTAGCATCAACGGCCGTTATCGCGCTGGGCGGCAACGCACTCGCGCCGGCGGGCGAGACGAGCACGATCTACGATCAGTTCCGGCATACGCGCGAGAGCCTTGGCCCCATTGTGGACCTGGCGCGTGACGGATGGAACATCTGCGTGGTGCATGGCAACGGCCCGCAGGTGGGTGATGAGCTCGTGCGCAACGAGCTCGCGCGACTCGAGGCCACTCCATTGCCGCTCGGCGTCCTGGTGGCGGCGACGGCAGGCTGGATCGGGTACATGGTTCAACAGTCCGTGGAAAACGCCTTGCGTCGTGCCGGTTCGGCGCGCGACGTCGCCACGGTCATCACGCAGGTGCAGGTGCGGGCGGACGATCCGGCGCTGGCGAATCCAACGAAGTTCATCGGGCAGCCACTCAGCGCTGAACGTGCGGGAGAGCTGCGGCGCGACGGACACACTGTGCGCGAAGACGGGCGCGGCAACTTGCGGCGCGTTGTGGGGAGCCCGGAGCCGCAGGCGATTCATGAGCTTGGTGTCATCCGGCACCTGATGGAGCGCGGCACCATCGTGATCGCGTGCGGCGGTGGCGGCGCGCCGATCTACGATGATCCGGTGAAGGGATGGGAGGGGATCGATGCCGTCGTGGACAAGGATCTCGCAGCCGCGGTGCTGGCGCGCGATCTCGGCGCCACGTTGTTGTTGATTCTCACCGACGTGGACGCGGTGTACGAAGGATGGGGGACACCGCAACAGCGGCCGTTGAGGCGGCTGACGGTCGAGGAAGCAGGACGGATGGATCGCGCGGGCGCATTCGGCGAAGGCAGCATGGCGCCGAAGATCCGCGCGGCGTTGGACTTCGTGCGGCGCAGCGGTGGCCGCGCGATCATCACGGAGCTCAGTCGCGGCCGCGAGGCCGTACGCGGTGAAGCAGGAACGACCATCACAGTGGAGAAGGCGTGAACATACACGAGTATCAGGCCAAGGAGATCCTGCGTGCCGAAGGCGTGCCGATCCCACCGGGCGAAGTCGCCACCACCCCCGAGCAGGTCGAGGCCATCGCGAAGAAGATCGGCGGCATGGTCGTTGTGAAGGCACAGGTCCACACGGGCGGCCGCGGCAAGGCGGGCGGCGTGAAGCTGGCGAAGACCCCCTCGGAGGCACGAGAGGTAGCAGCCCGGATCCTGGGTATGAAGATCAACGGTCTCACGGTCTACACGGTGCTCGTGACCGCCGCGGCGGACATTGCGAGCGAGGCTTACGTCGGCATCATCCTGGATCGTGCAACCAGGAAACCCGTATTCATGGTCAGCCCCGCGGGCGGCATCGACATCGAGCAGGTTGCCGCCGAGACCCCGGAGAAGATCCTCAAGCTGCCCATCGATACGCGCTACGGCCTGCAGCCGTACCAGGCATCGGAGTTGGGCTTCTTCCTCTTCGACGACGTGAAGAAGGTGCGCGCGGCGTCGAAGATCATGATGGCATTGTACCAGGCCTTCATGAAGAACGACGCGTCGTTGGCGGAGATCAATCCGCTCGTCGTCACGCCCGCGGGTGAAGTGCTCGCGCTCGACGCCAAGATCTCCGTGGATGACAACGCGCTCGACCGCCACGCCGACCTCGCCGCGCTGCGCGACGAGACGGCCGAGGAGCCGAGTGAGGTGGACGCACGCAACTCCAACCTCACGTTCATCAAGCTCGAGGGCGACGTCGGCTGCGTGGTCAACGGCGCCGGCCTCGCGATGGCGACGATGGACCTCGTGAAGTACTACGGCGGCCAGCCGGCGAACTTCCTGGATATCGGCGGGTCGTCGAATCCGGAGAAGGTCGTGAACGCGCTGCGCATCATCACCGCCGACGCGAGTGTCAAGGTCATCCTGTTCAACATCTTCGGCGGCATCACGCGGACGGACGACGTGGCCAACGGCATCGTGACGGCGACGAAAGCGAACCCGCTCAAGATCCCCATCGTCATCCGCCTCACGGGCACGAACGAAGAGATTGCCATGAAGATCCTGACGGACAATGGATTCACCGCATCGTCCGATATGGATGAGGCGGTGAAGAAGGCCGTCGAGCTCGCGAAGGGAGGAAAGGCCGCGTGAGCATCTTCATCGACAACTCCAGCGCGGTCATCGTCCAGGGCATCACCGGGCGCGACGGCGGGTTCCACACCCGGCAGATGATCGAGTACGGTACAAAAATCGTTGGCGGCGTAACGCCGGGCAAAGGCGGCCAGAAGTTCGACGACACGGTGCCCGTCTTCAATACCGTACACGACGCCGTGAAGCAGACTGGCGCCAACACGAGTGTGATCTACGTGCCGCCCATGTTCGCCGCCGACGCGATGATGGAAGCGGCGGACGCGGGCATCAAGTTCATCGTCTGCATCACCGAAGGCGTCCCGGTGCTCGACATGACGCGTGTCTATCCCTTCGTGAAGGAGAAGGGCGTCCGTCTGCTCGGGCCCAACTGTCCGGGCCTCATCACCCCGGGCGAGAGCAAGGTGGGCATCATTCCCGGTCGCATCTGCATGCCTGGCAGCATCGGCGTCGTGAGTCGCTCGGGGACGCTCACCTACGAGGTGGTCTACCAGCTCACGCGCGCCGGCATGGGGCAGAGCACCTGCGTCGGCATCGGTGGCGATCCGATCAACGGCACCAACTTCATCGACTGCCTCGAGGCGTTCGAGAAGGATCCGAAGACAAAAGCCGTTGCGATGATGGGCGAGATCGGCGGAACCGACGAGCAGGAAGCGGCCGCGTACGTCGCCAAGTACATGACGAAGCCGGTCGTCGGCTTCATCGCGGGGCAGACGGCACCGCCCGGCCGGCGGATGGGCCATGCGGGCGCGATTATTTCGGGATCCGCAGGAACCGCGGCCGAAAAGATCGAGTCGTTCGAGAAGGCGGGCATCGGCGTCGCGAGACGCCCACTCGAGTTCGTCGAGTTGTTGAAAGCCCGCATGTGAGTCGGGTCGCGTGAGACTGCGTGACTTCCTTGCGCCCGAACGGACCGTCGTTCCGCTCGTCGCGCAGACGCTTCAGGATGCGTCCGCCCAACTTCTGGAGCGGCTCGTGTTGGCGCATGGCGTGCTGGATGCCGCAAAGCTGCGCCGCCGCGTCAGCGAGTCGACCATGGAGGACGTCGTCGCCATGGGCGACCGCGCGCTCCTGCTGCATCAACGCACTGATTCCGTTGGCCAACTGCTCGTGGCCATCGGCGTCGCGACGGAGCCCATCTGCGTGCAGCACGCAGAGCAGGGTGCGCGGTGCGCGCGCGTCGTGCTGCTCGTGGTCACGCCGCCTCGACTCGCGGCGCGCTACCTCCAGGTGGTGGGCGCGTTCGCGCGACTGCTTCGCAAGCCGGAGTTCCTCGCGGCGTTCCTCGACGCGCCCGACGCGGTGGCGCTCGTGGAGCTGGAGAGTTTCTCGGACTATCAGCTGCCGGAACAACTGACTGTCCGCGACGTGATGAGCGATCATCCGCGCACCATCAGTGCCGAGGCGCCGCTGCGCGAGGCGGCAATGACGCTGGTGCGCACGGGGTTGGGCGCCCTCCCGGTCGTGGACGACGAGGAGCGCGTGCTCGGCATGGTGAGCGAGCGCGAAGTGATCCGGCACCTGCTCACCATCCAGGCCTTTACCGGACCGGACACGCGCGCCGGCCCCGTCGCCAAGGGATCCAAGACGGTTCGCGATGTGATGACGCGGCAGGTGCTGTGCGTCGCACCGGGGCAGCCGATCGCCGAGGTGGCATCATTGATGAGCAACAAGGACGTCGACCGCGTCCCGGTAGTCCGCGAAGGCCGCCTCGTCGGCTTCCTGACACGAGGGGACATCGTACGCAAGCTGATCGGATCCTGACCAAAGGGGCGCTGTGCCCCGCGCACATTTCAAGGAGTACACAATGGCCGGCAACTATACGCTCACGATCGTCAAGCCCGATGCCTTCGAGGCGGGCAAGGCAGGCAAGATCATCGCGCTGCTCGAGGAGAAGGGCTTCAGCATCGTCGCGTCGCGCGTGCTGCGGATGACCACCGAGCAGGCGGGAGCATTCTACGACGTCCATCGCGAGCGCCCGTTCTACGGCGAGCTGGTGGCGTTCATGACGTCGGGCGCCTGCATGCCGCTCATCCTCCGCAAGGACGACGCGGTGACGTCGCTGCGCGAGGCCATCGGCGCCACCGACCCAGCGGACGCGGCGGCAGGCACCGTGCGGAAGCTCTACGCGGAATCGAAGGGGCGGAACGCGATTCACGCGTCCGACTCTGATGACAACGCCGCTCGCGAGTCGCGGTTTTTCTTTGCCGAGTGTGAATGGGCGCGATAGGGCTCGAGATCAGCTAACTCTTCGCGCCAAATAGACTTGTAAAGACGGCCCGCCGCGAGTAAGTTTGGTGGCTATGCTGTCCTTTGACATTCGGTCGCTCACCGAGCATGCCGTCACCGTCGACGACACGTTGTCGGCGGACGATCCAGTGTGGGTGGCAGGAGACCCGACGCCGTCCAAACCCTTGCGGGTGCGGGGGCGTTTGTCGTCCGCCGGGCCAGACAAGTTCTACTGGCACGGTTCCATCGAGGGTGACGTCGCAATGGAGTGCGCCCGCTGCCTGGGCAGCGCCGGCGCACGCGTGATCGACGAGACGCACCTGATCTTCGCGGAAGCGGGTGCTGAGGGTGTGGACGATGATCCTGATGTCTTTGTGCTGGATGGCCGGTCGCCGGATCTCGATCTCCGGCCGGCGATTCGTGAGCAGTGGTTGTTGAACGTTCCAGGCTACGCGTTGTGCCGGAAAGACTGTAAGGGGCTGTGTCCCAAGTGCGGCGCCGAGTTGAACCTCGGTCCCTGCGCCTGCGACCAGCCTTGAGTCGCCCGGTTCTTATCCTTATCCGACCAGACCCATGGCCGTCCCGAAGCGCAGAACCAGTAAGCGAAAGAAGCGCGCCCGCAACACGCACAAAACGGCGCCCGTCACCGCAATCCAGAAGTGTCCGCGGTGCCAGGCGATGAAGCGCCCGCATCACGTGTGTGCGGAGTGCGGGTATTATGCAGGTGAGCAGCGAGTCGCGGCCAAGGAAGCCTGACCTTGGCGCGGATCGCGTTGGACGCCATGGGGGGTGACTTTGCCCCCCAGGCGACCGTAGCTGGCGCGCTGTTGGCGCTCGCAGAGCTCGATCCCGTTCACAGCATTCAACTCGTCGGCCGGACTGCCGTCGTAGAGGCGCAACTGCGCGACCTCCTCGACGGCGAGTTCGCCGCGTTCGCCATCCACGGCGCCCGGCTCAGCATCGTCGAAGCGCCGGACGTCATCGAAATGACGGACCGGCCCAGCGCAGCCGTCCGCGGAAAGCCCAATAGCTCCATGGCCGTTGGCTTGCGACTTCAGGTCGACGGCCTCTCCGACGCGTTCGTCTCCGCCGGCAGCACCGGCGCACAGATGGCCGCGTCCATGGTGCTCCTGCGGTTGCACGCCGGCCTCAAGCGGCCGGCCATCGCGACGTTCTTCCCAACGCTGCGCGAGACGATCGTTGTCCTCGACTCGGGCGCCAACGTGGATTGCTCACCGGAGGAGCTCGTCCAGTTCGCCCGCCTCGGCGCCACGTACGCCGAGTGCGTGATGGGGCGCGTCCATCCTGCGGTGGGCCTCCTCAGTATCGGTGAGGAGCCGGAGAAGGGGAACGCCGTGACGAAGGAAGCCCACCAACTCCTCCGCGTCTCGGGACTCAACTTCATCGGCAATGTCGAGGGACGCGACCTGCCCGCCGGCGGCACCGACCACCACGGCCTCGACGTCGTGGTCTGCGACGGGTTCGTCGGCAACGTGCTGCTCAAGTTCTACGAAGCCATCGCCCCGCTGATGATCGACACCCTGCGCAAGGCAGGCGTGGACGCGGCGCAGCTCGAGGCGGGCCTCAAGCATCTCGACTACTCCGAGCACGGCGGTGCGCCGCTCCTGGGCGTGAAGGGGGTCAGCATCATCGCGCACGGCAAGTCGTCGCCACGGGCGGTGAAGAACGCGCTCAAGGCCGCAGCGCGCGCCGTCACGAGCGGCATGAACGACCAGATTGGCCAACGATTGGGCTCAGTCGCCGAGAACGCGGCATGAAGCGTCCGGTGGCGTACGTCGCGGGCACAGGGCGCGGACTGCCCTCCCGCGTGATGACCAACCATGACTTTGCGGCGCTCGGACTCGAGACTTCGCACGACTGGATCCTGGAGCGCACCGGAATCGTGGAGCGGCGCATCGCATCGAACGGCGAGACCACGTGCAGCATGGCAGCTGACGCCGCGCGGACTGCCATGCAGCGCGCCGGTGTTGCCCCTGGCGAGGTTGACGCCATCATCCTCAGCACCGCCACGCCAGATCGCCTGCTTCCGTCCACGGCCGTGGACCTCCAGGCAGAGCTGGGCGCCACCCGCGCCGCGGCCTTCGATATCTCGGCCGCGTGTTCCGGGTGGATCTACGGCATGACTGTGGCGGAGGGTTTGATGATGTCAGGCGTCGTGCAGACGGCGTTGGTCGTGGGTTCCGAGAAGATGAGTGCGATCGTGGACTGGAAGGATCGCTCGACCTGCGTGCTCTTCGGCGACGGTGCTGGTGCCGTGGTACTCAAGCGAAACAAGCCGCACGCGAAGAAGGGGATCCTCAGCGCCTTCATGCGCAGCGACGGCACGCTCGCCGAGCTGCTCTGGCGCCCGAGCGGCGGAGCGACGGCGCCGTTCACGCAGCAGGTGCTGGAAGACCGCTCGAGCTATGTGCGCATGGCCGGCCGCGAGACCTTCCGTCACGCCGTCCGCTCCATGAGCGAGGCGTGCGACCGCGCACTCGACGGTGCGAAGCTTCGCGGGGAGGACATCGATATCCTCATCCCGCACCAGGCCAACGTCCGCATCATCGAGGCAACGGCAAAGTACGCGAACATCCCGATGGACAAGGTCTACGTGAACGTGGACCGCTTCGGGAACACGTCCTCGGCGTCCATCCCCATCGCGCTGGACGAGGCGGTGGAGGCGGGCCGCGTGAAGGAAGGCACCACGGCGCTGCTCGTCGCATTCGGCGCGGGCTTCACGTGGGGCTCGATGATCGTCCGCTTCTAGCGCCATGCCTGATGTCGTCCTGCTGTTTCCGGGTCAGGGCTCGCAAGTGCCAGGTATGGGGCAAGACCTCATCAAGGCCTATCCCGCGGCGCACGCCGTGTTCACCGCGGCAGGCGAGACCATTGGCGCCGCGTTCTTCGACGTCCTCATGCACGGCTCGCCGGAGGAGCTGACGAAGACCGTCAATGCGCAGCCGGCGCTGCTCACGCACGGCGCCGCCGTCTGGGCCGTGGTACGGGACGTTATTGGCAGCCACGTCGTCGCGGCAGCGGGGCACTCGCTGGGCGAGTTCACGGCGTATCACTCGGCAGACGCGTTGGCGCTACCCGAGGCGGTGCAGCTCGTGCGCACGCGCGGCTCGCTCATGTTCGACGCGGGCGTGCGGCGACCTGGCGCCATGGCCGCCATCCTCGGCGACATGGACATTCCTGCCGATGAAGTCTGTGCCCTGGCGTCCACGGACGGCATTGTGGTGCCGGCCAACTTCAACTGCCCGGGGCAGTTGGTGATCAGCGGCGAGGTCGTTTGCGTCGAGCGAGCAATGCTCCTGGCCAAGGAGCACGGCGCGAAGCGCGCCATTCGCCTCAACGTGAGCGGCGCGTTCCACTCGCCCCTCATGGCCGAGGCCGCCGTGGGCCTGCAAGCCGCACTCGACTTGGCGCACCTCGCCAATCCGCGCTTCCCAATCTACTCCAACGTCAACGCGCAACCTGTTCGCGATGCGGCACTTGCACGGCGCCTGCTCGTCGATCAGCTGACGTCCCCCGTGCAGTGGGCCCGTGAGATGGAGGCGCTCACATCGCTCCATCCGGACGCCATCTACGCGGAGATGGGTCCTGGTTCCGTGCTCAAGGGATTGATGAAGAAAATTGCGCCGAGCGTGACCGTTGTGTCGTGCGGCACCGCCGCCGAGGTTGACTCCTTGCTCGCCATGGTGACCGCATGAAGATCGACCTGACTGGACGCTCGGCGCTCGTTACAGGAAGCACCCGTGGCATCGGCCGCGCCATCGCAGAAGCGCTCACCGAGGCCGGGGCGCGGGTCGCCGTGGTAGGTCGCGACCAGGCGCGTGCCGCAGAAGTCGCCGCACAGGTTGGCGGTGGTGCGGAGGGATTCGGTGCCGACGTGTCGGTGCCGGCGTCCGTGGTCGCACTGGTCGAGGCGGTCGAGGCGTCGTTCGGGAAGGTCGACATCCTCGTGAACAATGCCGGCCTGACGCGCGACAATATCCTCTTCCGCATCAAGGACGATGATTGGGACGCGGTGCTGGACGCCAACCTGCGTGGTGCATTCATCGCGATACGGGCAGCGTCGCGAGGCATGATGAAGCGAAGGTGGGGACGCATCATCAACATCGCGAGCATCGTCGGTATCACGGGCAACAAGGGCCAGGCCAATTACGCCGCGAGCAAGGCGGGGCTCATCGGGCTCACGAAGTCCGTGGCCAAGGAGCTCGGCTCGCGCAACGTCCTCGTGAACGCGGTCGCTCCGGGCTTCATCGAGACCGACATGACCGCGGCCATGACGCCCGAGGCGCGAGCCGCGCTCTCGGGGCTGATTCCGCTGGACCGGCTCGGCAGTCCGCAGGACATCGCGGGCATGGTGACGTTTCTTGCCTCTGACCACGCGTCGTACATCACGGGACAGGTCCTCGTGGTGGACGGCGGCATGGTGATGTGACTCCCTGTCGTCCCGAGCGTAGCGCCTGCCCTGAGCGAAGTCGAAGGGAGGGACCTGCTTCGCGCAGCGCGTGCCCTGAGCGCAGTCGAAGGGAAGGACCTGCACGTGAACACAACTGCCAACGCAGTCGAACTTCCGCTAACTTTCCCGCGTTCTTCACCCAAAGGAGCCAGTTCAAATGGCCGACAATGCCAAGAAGGTCCGTGACATCATCGAGAAGGAGCTGGGCGTCGAGCGCGACAAGATGACCGACGAAGCGAGCTTCATCGAGGATCTCGGAGCCGACAGCCTCGACATCGTCGAGCTGGTGATGGAATTCGAGAAGGAGTTCAACATTGACATCCCCGACGAGGACGCGGAGAAGCTGCGCACGGTCGGTGACGCCGTGGCCTACCTGAACGGCAAGGTCGGCGAGTAGTGCGACGTCGGGTCGTCGTCACAGGTCTGGGTGCAGTGACGCCCGTCGGGAACGACGTGGCGACGACGTGGCGCGCGCTGTTGGATGGTGTTTCGGGCGCGTCGGGTATCACGAAGTTCGATCCGTCCACGTTTCCCGTTCGCTTTGCGTGCGAGCTGAAGGGCTTCGATCCGCTCAAGTCCATGGAGCGGAAGGAAGCGAAGCGTGCGGATCCGTACGCGCAATACGCGGTCGCGGCCTCTGTCGAAGCCATGGCCGACGCCGGCCTCATCACCGGCAGCTATGACGCGGACCGGCTGGGTGTCATCGTTGGCAGTGGCATCGGCGGACTGAAGAGCTTCGAGGACCAGCACGATACGTATCGCGAGCGCGGGGCCAGCAAGATCAGCCCCTTCTTCATTCCCATGTTCATCGCCGACATTGCAGCGGGTGTCGTCTCCATGCGCTTCAACGCGCGCGGGCCGAACTACGCCACGGTGTCCGCGTGCGCCACCAGCGCACACGCCATCGGCGAGGCGTTCCGCACCATCCAGTATGGCGATGCGGACGTGATGATCTGTGGCGGCTCGGAGGCGGCAGTGACGGCAATGTCGATCGGCGGCTTCGCCAACATGACGGCGCTCTCCACGCGCAACGACAGCCCTGAAACGGCGTCGCGCCCCTTCGACAAGGATCGTGACGGGTTCGTCATGGGTGAGGGTGCGGGCGTCGTGGTGTTGGAGGCGCTCGAGCATGCATTGGCCCGCGGCGCGAAGATCTACGGTGAGATGGCAGGCTACCGCGCTACGGGCGACGCGTATCACCTCACCGGCCAGCTGCCGGAGCACGAAGGCCTGCAACGCGCGATGCGTGGGGCGCTTGCGGATGGCGGACTGACGCCGGCTGATGTGGATTACGTCAACGCCCACGGCACGTCGACACCGCTCAACGACTCGAACGAGGCGAGAGCCATCGCGCTCGTGTTCGGGGAGTCGGCGGGCGCGCTGAGCATTTCCTCCACGAAGTCGATGACAGGTCACATGCTGGGTGCGGCCGGAGGCGTGGAGTTCATTGCCGCCACGCTCGCCATGCGTGATGGAATTGTCCCGCCAACGATCAATTACGTCACGCCGGACCCGGCGTGCGGCGATCTCGACTTCACGCCGAACGTCGCCAAACGGCGGGAGATCCGCGCGGTGTTGAGCAACAGCGCGGGCTTTGGTGGGCACAACGTCTCCATCGCCGTCAAGCGCTATCAGGAGTAACCTCGTGGCACTCGCCGTCCCGCTCGACCGCTCGCGTGTCTCCGACCCGGCGCTCCGTACCATCGCCGAGAAGGTCGTCGTGGGCGAGCGGTTGACGCTGGATGATGGGGCGGCGCTCTTTCACACGAGCGACCTGTTGGGACTTGGCGCCATGGCGGATGCGGCCAATCGCGCGCGCAACGGCGACCGCGTCACCTTCGCGGCCAATCAGCACATCAACCCCACGAACGTCTGCATCCTGCGCAAGACGTGCGTGTTCTGCTCCTACGCGCGCCTGCCGAAGGAAGAGGGCGCGTACCGCTACACCATGGAGCAGGTGTGGGAGGAGGCAGCGCGCGTCGACGGCGACATCACGCGCGAATTTCACATCGTCGGCGGCCTCGACATGCAGGCGGGCCTGGCGTACTACGACGAGATGTTCCGCGGCCTCAAGGCGCGCCACCCGCACGTGCACATCAAGGCGCTCACTGCCGTTGAGATCGCGCACATCGCGCGCATAGACAAGATGACGGTGCGCGACGTGTTGATCGCGCTCCGCGAGGCGGGACTCGATACGATGCCGGGCGGCGGCGCCGAAGTGTTCAGCCCAGGCGTCCGAGCCACGATCGCCGAAAAGAAGCTGTCGGGCACGGAATACATCGACGTCCACCGCACGGCGCACTCGCTGGGCATCCGCTCCAACTGTACGATGCTCTACGGGCACGTGGAGACGTACGAGGATCGCGTCCAGCACCTCTCGATGCTGCGCGACCTCCAGGACGAGACGGGCGGGTTCCTCGCCTACATACCGCTCGCGTACCATCCGGACAACAACGAACTGGGCGTGGAGCTGGGTCGCACCGGCACGGCCACCACCGGCTTCGACGACCTCAAGAACCTCGCGGTGGGCCGCCTGTTCCTCGACAACTTCACGCATGTGAAGTCGCACTGGATCATGGTCACACCGGCGCTCTCGCAGCTCTCGCTGCACTTCGGGGTGAATGACCTCGAGGGCACGGTGGTGCGCGAGAAGATCTACCACGAAGCTGGTGCGCACACCGCCCAGGCGATGACGCTCGACGAGATCCTGCGCATCATTCGCGGTGCGGGAAAGATTCCGGCGGAACGCGATTCGTTCTACAACGTCCTTCGCGTGTTCGACGAGCCACCGCCAACGCCGGCGCGCGCCGAGGCGGCATAGCGATGCGGGTCGGGCGGATTCCCTACATCAACTGCTATCCGGTGTATGGCGCGGTAGACCGTGGCATCGTATCGCTGGACGCCGAGCTGGTGGACGGCATACCGTCCGAGCTCAACGACGCGATGGCCGTGGGCGCGCTGGATGTCAGCGTCGTCTCGGCGGTGGAATATGCGCGGGACGCGGCGCGCTATCTCCTGCTGCCCGACCTCGCGATCTCGTGCGACGGACCCGTCCGCAGCGTGATGCTCTTCTCACGCCGGCCCGCCCCAACCCTCGACGCGGCGCGCGTCCTCGTTAGTCGCAGCTCGACGACCAGCGTCGCGCTCCTGCGGCTCATGTTCGAGCACGTGTGGCACGCGACGCCCGCGTTCGTGCCCGCGGACGCGGAGATCCGCGACCTCGCACGCACGGGCGCGGCGCCGCACGAGGCGCGGCTCATCATCGGCGACGCCGCGCTGATGCTCACGTCGGGAGCGAGCACGCTCTCGGCGGACTATCCGTTCGTCTACGACCTTGGCCAGGTGTGGAAAGAGTGGACGGGCCTGCCATTCGTGTTTGCCGTGTGGGTGGCGCAGCGCACAACGCCCGTCGCCAAGGCGCTCGCGGTGCACGCGCAACTCATCGAGTCGCGCGACTGGGGGTTGGCGCATCTCGACGAGTTGTCCGCGCAGGCGGTGGTGGCGACCGGAGTCTCGGAGAACGCGGCGCTGGAGTACCTTTCGGGCCTGGACTATGGGCTTCGCTACGAACACCTCGCGGGCCTGACCACGTTCTTCGGAAAGCTCGCCGCGAGCGGACGCGTGCCGGATGGCTCGCTCGCATTCCTTCCGGCCGCCTGAGACCCATGCGCGACCTGCTCGACTACTACACAAACGCACCGCTGCTCGAGCTTGGCCTCGAGGCAGATCGCGTCCGGCAGCGGCTGCACCCGCACGACACGGTCACGTACATCGTGGACCGCAATATCAACTACACCAACGTCTGCGTGGCCGACTGCGGCTTCTGCGCCTTCTACCGGCGTCCCAAGGACGCGGAGGGCTGGACACTCTCGTACGAGCAGATCGGTGAGAAAATCGAGGAGACCAAGGCGCTCGGCGGCGTGCAGATCCTGATGCAGGGCGGGCACAATCCGTACATCCCGTTCGAGTGGTACCTGGACCTGCTGCGGTACATCAAGCGCAATCATCCCATCCATATCCACGGCTTCAGCCCAAGTGAAGTGGACTTCTGGGCGAAGCTCTACCGCATGGAGGCGCGTGACGTGATTCGCGAACTCCAGAAGGCGGGGCTCGACTCGATTCCGGGCGGCGGTGGCGAGATTCTCGTGCAGCGCGTCCGCGACCAGGTGGCGAAGAAGAAGGCCGGCGCGGATCGCTGGCTCGAGATCATGGAGATCGCGCACCAGGAAGGGATGAAGTCGTCGGTCACCATGATGTACGGCATCGGTGAAACGCTCGCCGAGCGCCTCGAGCACCTCGAGCGCGTGAAGGAAGTGCAGGCGCGCACCGGCGGCTTTACGGCATTCATCTGCTGGCCGCTGCAGCCCGAGAACACGCCGACGATGTCGCACATGCAGAAGACCGACGCGGTGGACTATCTCCGGACCGTGGCCATCGCTCGAATCATCCTGGACAACGTGCCCAACCTCCAATCGAGCTGGGTCACGATGGGCATGAAGGTCGGCCAGACGGCCCTGCGCTTCGGCTGCAACGACTTCGGATCGCTGATGATCGAGGAGAACGTCGTGTCGGCAGCGAACACCACGCACCGGACGTCCATCGAGGAGATGGAGCGGCTCATCCGCGACGCGGGCTTCACGCCGGCGCGGCGGCGGCAGGACTACTCGATCATCGCACCCGCCGTCGCCGTCGCGGCAGCGTGATGGCGGCGGCACTGCGGTGACCGGTCGGCGACTCGCCATTCGCACGGGCATCGGCTACGACTCACACCGCTTTGCTCCCGGTGGACCGTTGGTGCTCGGCGGTGTCCGCATCGAGTCGGACGTGCACCTCCGCGGACATTCCGACGGAGACGCCATTGCCCACGCGGTGACCGACGCGATTCTCGGCGCCGCCTCGGCGGGCGACATCGGCGCGCTGTTCTCTGACTCTGACCCCGCCAACAAGAACCGCGACTCCATCGAGATGTTGACGCTCGCCACCGCGCGCGTGCACGAGGCGGGCTGGGTGGTGGGTCAGGTCGACGTAGTGGTGATTGCCGAGACGCCGAAGATCGTGACGCATCGCGACGCGATGCGCGGGCGGATCGCCGGCGCGCTCGGCGTTGACGTGGGCGACGTGAGCATCAAGGGGAAGACCAACGAGGGCATGGGCTTCATCGGTCGTGGTGAGGGCATCGCCTGCATGGCGACGGCGACGCTCGTCGCGCGGTAGCCAATGGACGGACTGATCTCGTGGCTCACGGGGCTGCCCCTCGCGGTGCTGTATCCACTCATGGCCCTCATCGCGGCCATCGAAAACGTCTTCCCGCCCATCCCCGCGGATACGATCGTCGCGCTGGGCAGTTGGCTCGCGGCGCGGGGGAACGGCAGCGTGATTGGCGCCTTTCTGGCCACGTGGCTCGGCAACGTTGCGGGCGCCGCGGCGATGTACGTCGCCGGCAGGCGGCACGGCGCTGGCTGGATGCGCACGCGCTTCCCGCGCCTCGCTGATGAGAAGGGAGTCGCGCGCCTCGAGAGCCTGTACGGCAAGTACGGCCTGGTCGCGCTGGTGCTGAGCCGTTTCATCCCGGGCGTGCGTGCGCTGGTGCCACCGTTTGCCGGGGCGCTGGGCATCAAGCCCGTGGGCGCCATCGGCGCCATGGCCGTTGCGTCGGCGGTGTGGTACGGCTTCATCAGCTATGTCGCATTTACCGCAGGCTCCGAGTGGAGCCAGGTGATGGACATCATCAAGCGATCCGGCATGATGGTCACCGTGGTCGCAGTGGTGATGCTTGCCGCGGCCGGAGGCATCTGGTACCTGCGCCGTCACCGGACAGGTGCGTGAGCGACACCGATCACCGGTCGCGGGGGTTCTTCCTCGCGCGGTTCACCGACTACATCGCATTGGAGCAGGGGCTCTCGCCGCGGACACTCGAGGCGTACCAGCGCGACCTGGCGCGGTTCGCGGAGTTCGCCGAATCGAAGGCGGTGACGACGCCGCCCGACATCACCGCGCGGCTGCTGCGCGACTATGTGTACCACTTGAAGGACCTGGGGCTGTCGCCGGCGTCCATTCGGCGCAACGTCTCCGCGGTGCGGACGTACTTCCGCTTCCTCATCGGCGATGGGATCGTCGTCCGCGATCCGAGCGAGCGGCTCGAGACGCCGAAACGATGGCGTTCCCTGCCCGAAGTACTCACGGTAGACGAGGTGAAGCAGATCCTCGCGTCGCCAACGCTGGACGACATGCTCGTGTTTCGCGATCGCGCCATGCTCGAACTCGCGTACGGCGCGGGGCTTCGTGTCTCTGAATGGATCACCCTCGGGGTGCGCGACCTGCTGCTCGAGGAAGGTCTCGTGCGTGTGTTCGGGAAGGGCAGCAAGGAGCGGCTCGTGCCCATCGGCCGCTCGGCAATTGGCGCGGTGGCGGTGTACATCCGCGAGCTGCGGCCGCGACTGGAGAAGGGCGAGGGAAAGGGCGTGCTCTTCCTCAATTCGCGCGGCAAGCCGCTCAGCCGCATGGGCGCGTGGAAGATCCTGCGGGGGCACGTCGAACGCGCGGGGATCACCAAGCATGTGTCGCCGCACACGCTGCGCCATTCGTTCGCCACGCACTTGCTGGAGGGCGGCGCCGACCTCCGCGCCGTCCAGGAGATGCTCGGCCACGTGGACATCGCGACGACGCAGATCTACACCCATGTGGACCGGGAGTACCTGAGGCAGGTTCATAGGGCGCATCATCCCAGAGGATAGTGATCGGAGAGCGGCGATCGGTGAGCGGCGAACTGCACCGCTACGGCGTATCTTTCGCGCACCACTCCGTCGTAGTTCTCCGCTCGCCGTTCTCCGCTCGCCGTGCGCCCATGATCTTGGTCATCGACAACTACGATTCCTTCACGTACAACCTCGTGCAGTACCTCGGCGAGCTTGGGGCGGAGATCGTCGTCCGTCGAAACGACCAGGTCACGGTGGCGGAGATCACGGCCATGATGCCCACTGCCATCGTCCTCTCGCCGGGTCCCTGCGCACCTGCGCAGGCCGGCGTCACTGTCGACGTGATTCGCGCGCTCGGCGACCGCATCCCGACGCTCGGCGTGTGTCTTGGCCATCAGGCGATCGGCGAGGCGTATGGCGGCCGCGTGGTGCGAGCGGCCCGAGCCGTGCATGGGAAGACGTCCCGCATTGATCATGACGGAAGCGACCTGTTTGCAGGACTGCCATCGCCGCTGGACGTTGGGCGGTATCACTCGCTCATCGTCGAGCGCTCGACGCTGCCGAACACGCTGCGTGTCGTGGCGACGTCGACGGGCGACCCGTCGGAGATTCACGCCCTGCGGCACGTCTCGCATCCCGTCTGGGGTGTGCAATTTCATCCGGAGTCCGTGTTGACCCTCCACGGCAAGCAGCTGCTGCGCAATTTTCTCGAACTGGTCGCCGCGTGAGGAGAATCACGCTCATCCTGGCCTGCGCACTCGCGCACAGCGCGGCTGCGCAGGACGTGACCGTGCGAGATGGCGGTGACCGGCCCTCTGCCGCGATCCTTCGCGACGCGCTTGCCAAGCCGCATATCGTGCGAACGGGCAGCGGTCGGCTCGACCTCCCACGCGACAGCACGATCAGCGCGACACTCATCGTCATCGGGCGGCCGACCTACCTGGCTGGTCGCGTACAGGGCGACGTCGTCGTTGTCGGTTCGGACCTGTTTCTGCGGCCCGGCGTGGACATCAGCGGTCGCGCGGTGGCCATCGGCGGCACCGTCTCGCTCACCACGCTCGGGCGCGTTGCCGGCGGAACGGAGAGCTTCCGCGACGAGACATATGTCGCTACGGTCGAATCCGGCCGCCAGACGCTGAGCTATCGGGTGATTGGGAAGCGCGACCCGATTCCCGTGCTGCAGCTGGCGGGCATCCAGGGGCTGCTCATCCCGACCTATGACCGGGTGAACGGTCTCTCGCTGCCGGTGGGCGCGTTGATCACGCTCGGCGATGGCGCGATCGAGATCGAACCGTCAGTCTCGTATCGCAGCGCACGCGGCGTGTTCGATCCGGCAGTGGATGTGCGAGCGAATCAGGAAGGCCCCGTGCACTTCGCGGGGCGCGCGGGCATCGACACGCGCTCCAACGAAAAGTGGATCTATGGCGACCTGCTGAACTCCGGCTCGACGTTCTGGTCGGGCTCGGACCTGCGCAACTATTTCGAGTCGAGGGGCGGCGTTGGCCGCGCGTTCTGGCGGATGGAACGAACGGGCCGCCTCCTGGAACCGTTCGTCGGCGCGCGGTACGAGCGTGTGAGCGCGCTGCACACGCGGAGCGTCTTCAGCGTGCTGAACCGCAATGATATCGAGCACGTCGCTCGGCCGAATCCGCTCGTCGAGTCGGGCAACATCGGCTCCGCGCTCGCTGGCGCGCAGCTGTACGACACGTCCGGGTTCATCACGAGCCGGCTGCGCGCCGAGGTGGAGCAGAGTTTCACGACGGTCGCTGGCACGAGCAACTTTACGCAACTCACGCTGGACGGCCGCGTAGCGTTCCCGACGTTCGGAACCCAGCGTCTCGACATCCGCGCCCACGGCGTTGCCACCGCGGGCGATCGCGTGCCGCGCGCGCGTTACGCCTATCTCGGACACGGCGGCACGCTCCCGTTGCTCGACGACCTGGAGCAAGGCGGCACGGAGCTGATCTTCGTCGAAAGTCGCTACTTCATTCCGGTGCCGGCCATCGTGCTACCGATGGTCGGCTCGCCGACGCTCATGCTCAGGCACATCATCGGCGCCGCAGGTGTCTCGCTGCCGACGCTCGAGCAGGAGGTTGGCATCGGAGTCGGGGTGAGCTTCCTTCGCCTGGACGTCACGACCGACGCGGCGCGCAAACGCGGCACCAAGGTCGGATTCGGCGTCTCGCTGTCGAAGTACTGATGCGCAATTGCATTTTGTCTATGATGTCGGTGCGCGTCCACTAGCGTAGCGCGAACCGATATCGTACCTTGTCTGGCGTGAAAGTTGCAGCCAGCGCCCGATTCGCATGAAAACGCTCGCCGTCATTCCAGCTCGACTGGGCGCGACGCGTCTCCCACAAAAGCCGCTGCGACTCCTCGCCGGCGTCCCCATCATCGTCAGGGTTCTCGAACGCGTCGCCGCGCTGCGCGTCGCGGACCGCATCGTCGTCGCCACCGATAGCGAGGACATCGCGCGCCGCGTCCACGAAGCCGGCGGTGATGCCGTCCTGACTTCGCCGAGGCATCCCTCCGGCACGGACCGCGTCGCCGAAGTCGCTCGACTCGCCGCGTTTCGGGAGTTCGACGCCATTGTCAACGTGCAGGGCGACGAACCGTTCGTGTCCGGTGCCGCGGTGCGTGGTGCGCTCGGCCAGGTGCGAGACGGCGGTTTTCCGCTCGGCACCGCGGCCGTACTCGCCTCGCCTGATGTGCTGTCACACGCTGATGCGGTCAAGGTCGTGACCGCCGACGATGGAACGGCAATGTATTTTTCGCGCGCCGCCATTCCGTACCTGCGCGACGCCGGAGACGCGGCCGACCGTGCGGCGCGTGATGCGCGTGTGTTGCATCACGTGGGCGTCTATGCCTACACCCCCGACTCACTGGCTCGCTGGGTCGCGCTGCCGACGCATGCGCTGGAGCGCGTCGAGCGGCTGGAGCAACTGCGTCCACTCGCGGCCGGACTGCGGATGGGCGTCGCCGTGGTCGCAGGTCCGCTGCGCGCGGGAATCGATACGGAAGCAGACCTGGAACGCGCCAATCGTGAGTGGATGACTTTCACTGTGAGCGAGAACTGATGAAGACGAGCACGCGGCAGCACACCACAAAGTTCATCTTCGTCACCGGAGGCGTCGTCTCCTCGTTGGGCAAGGGCATCGCCGCAGCCTCGCTGGGGCGGCTGCTCGTTGAGCGCGGCCTTAAAGTGACGATGATGAAGTTCGACCCGTACCTCAACGTGGATCCGGGAACGATGTCGCCGTTCCAGCACGGCGAAGTATTTGTCACCGACGACGGTGCCGAGACTGACCTGGATCTCGGGCACTACGAACGGTTCATCGACCGGTCGTTGTCGCAGGCCAACAACGTGACGACGGGCCGCATTTACCTGAACGTCATCACCAAGGAGCGGCGGGGCGAATACCTCGGGTCCACGGTGCAGGTGATCCCGCACATCACGGACGAGATCAAGAGCGCCATCCGTCGCATCGCGCCGGAGAACGATGTCGTCATCGTGGAAATTGGCGGCACGGTGGGCGACATCGAGTCGCAGCCGTTCCTCGAGGCCATTCGCCAGTTCCGGCACGATGTCGGGCGCGAGAACGCGATCTTCGTGCACCTCACGCTCATCCCGTACATCGCCGCTGCGGGCGAGCTCAAGACCAAGCCAACGCAGCATTCGGTGCGCGAGCTGATGCAGCTCGGTATCCAGCCGGACATCCTCATCGTGCGCACGGAACGTCCGCTCTCCGACGACATCAAGCGCAAGATCGCCCTGTTCTGCAACGTGGAGTTCGGCGCGGTGATCGAGTCGCCCGACGTCAAGACCATTTACCAAATTCCCATCTCGTTCCGCGAGCAGGGCTTCGACGAAAAGGTGATCCAGAAGTTCGGCCTCGACAGCCCGGCCCCGGATCTCAGCACGTGGAAGGAGATGGTGCAGCGCATCATGACGCCGAAGGATCGCGTGCGCATCGCGGTGGTCGGCAAGTACACGGACTTCGTAGACAGCTACAAGAGCGTGCAGGAGGCGCTCATCCACGGTGGCATCGCGAACAATGTCGGCGTGGACATCTCGTGGACATCCAGCGACAGCTTCACCGATCCAGCGGCGGCGCGCGAGATCCTCTCGGCGCATGACGCGCTCCTTGTTCCGGGCGGGTTCGGCGTGCGCGGCGTGGACGGCATGGTCGAAGCCATTCGTGCAGCGCGCGAGGACGGCGTGCCGTTCTTCGGCATCTGCCTGGGGATGCAGACCGCGATCATCGAGTTCGCCCGCAACGTGTGCGGGCTGGACGACAGCCACTCCTCCGAGTTTGCGCCCGACTGCGACAACGCGGTGATCGCGCTCATGGAATCGCAGCAGCACGTGACCGACATGGGCGGCACCATGCGCCTCGGCGCATACCCGTGCCGCCTGGCGCGCGGATCGCGCGCGGCCGAAGTGTACGGGGTCGCCGAGGTGAGCGAGCGGCATCGTCATCGCTACGAGGTGTCCAACCAGTATCGCGAGATGTTCACGGAGCACGGCCTTCGCCTCAGTGGGCTGTCGCCCGACGGACAGCTCGTCGAGATCGTCGAGTTTCCCGCGCATCCGTGGTTCATCGGGTGCCAGTTCCATCCCGAGCTGCAATCGCGGCCCACGCGCGCTCATCCACTCTTCGCGGGCTTCATTGCCGCGGCCGCGGGCGCAAAGCAGCGCAAGAAGGACGGCGCCGCGGGGCGCGCGTCATCCTTACTCGCGACGTCGACGCCGTCGTGACCACCGTGCGCTTTCGCCGCGATGCGCTGTTCCTCATCGCGGGTCCGTGTGTACTGGAGGATGACGCGCTCAACTTGCGCGTCGGCGAGCATCTCGCACGCCTGGCCGAGCACGTGCCCGGTGGCATCATCTTCAAGGCGAGCTTCGACAAGGCGAACCGCTCCAACGCCGGTGCGTTTCGCGGGCCCGGGCTGGATGAGGGACTCGCGGCACTGGATCGCGTGCGGCGCGCCACGGGGCTGCCGATTCTTACGGACGTCCACCTGCCCGATCAGTGCGCGGCCGCCGGCGACGTTGCCGACGTGCTACAGATTCCCGCGTTCCTCAGCCGGCAGACGGACTTGCTCATCGCCGCGGGGGCTACGGGGAAGCCCGTGAACGTAAAGAAGGGACAGTGGATGCACCCGGAGGGAATGCGCGGCGCCCTGGCCAAGGTCCGCGAGGGCTATCGCGATGCAGGTCACGCGGGAGACGCCGAAGTCGCCGCCACTGAGCGAGGCACGTTCTTCGGGTACGGAGATCTCGTCGTGGACTTCCGCGCCACACCGCGCATGCGGGCCGCGTGCGACGCGCCGGTCATCTTCGACGCGACGCACAGCGTACAGCAGCCGGGCCGCGGCGAGGGCGGTACGAGCGGCGGCGCGCGCGAGTTCATTCCCCCGCTCACGCTGGCCGCGTGCGCCGTTGGCGTGGATGGCCTGTTCATGGAGACGCATCCCGATCCCGCGCATGCGCCGAGCGACGGGCCGAACATGATGCCGCTCGACAAGCTGGATGCGCTGATTCGTCGCGCGGTGGATGTCTGGCACTGTGCCCGCGCATGATCGATCGCGCGCGGGCCGATGCGATTCGGATCGTGGTGCTGGACGTCGACGGCGTCCTCACTGACGGCGGCATCTATCTCGGCGCGTCGGCGTCCGCACCGGTGGAGCTCAAGCGCTACGACATCCAGGACGGACTCGGCATCTACTTGATGCAGAAGGCCGGCTTGCGCGTCGCGATCATCACGGGGCGCGTGTCCGAGAGTGTTCGGCTGCGCGCCATCGAGCTGGGTATCGACGACGTAGCGCAGGACCCCAACGCACAGAAGCTGCCGGCGTTCCTCGCGATGCTGGATCGCCACGGCATCGCGCCATGGGAGGCGGCATTCATCGGCGACGACTTCCCCGACATGGCGGTGCTCCGGCTGGTCGGGCTGCCGGTGGCGGTCGGGAATGCCGTGCCCGAGGTGAAGGCCGCGTGTGCCCTGACGCTGACAAAGACCGGCGGCGCAGGCGCCGTGCGCGAGTTCGCTGAGCTCCTGCTCAAGGCGCGCGAGCAATGGACTGTGGTGACCGACCGGTATGTCGCGGAGCGTTCGCTGCCGATCGCGGAGTCGGCGCCGTGAATCCGGACGAGATCGTCGAGCGCGGCCGCCGCGTGCTGCGTCTCGAGCGCGAGGCGCTCGCGATGGTCGAAGACCGGCTGGGCGCGAGCTTCGCGGCCGCCGTGGCGATGATCGCGACGTCGACCGGACGCGTGATAGTGACTGGTGTTGGGAAGTCGGGCCTCATTGGCCGCAAGATCGCCGCGACGCTGACGTCCACCGGCACGCCCGCGACGTTCCTGCACCCGCTGGACAGCGTGCACGGTGACCTCGGTATCGTCGGATCGAACGATGTCGCGATTCTCATTTCCAAGTCTGGTGAGTCGGACGAGATGCTCGGGTTGCTCGAACATCTCCAGGGACTCGGGGTACGCTCGATCGCCATCACGGGTGAGGTCGGCTCGGCGCTCGCGCGGTTGTGCGACGTGGCGCTCGATGCGTGGGTACGCGAGGAAGCGTGCCCGCATGACCTGGCACCAACGACGAGTACGACCGCGGCACTTGCGCTCGGCGACGCCCTCGCGGTGGCGCTGCTCGAGCACAAGGGATTTCGTCGCGAGGACTTCGCGCGCATTCACCCGGGCGGAGCGCTTGGTCGTCGCCTGGTCATGCGCGTGGACGAAGTGATGCTGAGGTCGTCGCTGCCGGTGCTCCCGCCGGGGAGTAGCTTGCGAGAGGCCGTGGTGGTGCTTGCTGAGCAGCGCGGCATCGTGCTGGTGGCGGATGACGAGGGGCGATTGCATGGCGTACTCACGGCGGGAGACCTGACGCGATTGATGGAACGAGAGGCGGACGTGATGACGGAGACGGTGGAGCGCATCATGACGCGCAATCCGCGGTGCGCGCTGAGCGGTGAGCTCGCGAGCGCGGTGGCGTTCCGCATGGAGACGCACGGCATCATGGCGATGCCGGTGCTGGACGCGGACGATCGTCTCGCAGGTATCGTGCATCTGCATGACCTCCTGCGCGCGCGTGTCGCCTGATGCGCGCCCGACTGCTTCTGCTCATTGGCGCCGCCGTGATCGTCTCAGCCTGCGATCCGAAGGGGAGTGCCCCACCGCTCCAGGGGCGCGCGACGCTCGCCGACAGTGCGGAGCAGGTGATGGTGAGCATTCGCATGCTGCTCACGGACAAGGGTGTGCAACGCGGCGAGCTCTTTGCCGACACCGCATACATCTTCGACGACAACACCCGCTTCGAGTTGCGCAAGGTGCGTACGACGTTCAATACCGCCACGGGCGCGAAGGACGGCGTCATGAGCGCTGACCGCGGCCGGTACAACATGCGGCAGCGACTGTTGGAGGGCTTCGGGAACGTCATCATCATCACCAACGACGGTCGCAAGCTGACGTCTCCACAGCTTCGCTTTTCTGAAACGCTCAACGAGG
>JANOIJ010000225.1:0-3061 GCA_031407575.1 Gemmatimonadaceae bacterium
GCTCTTCTGGCAGACGAGCGTCGTGCACGCGTGGGAAAGTGCGGAGACGCGAGCCGACTGGCGCGCGGAGTATGAGGGCACGTATCGCCGGCTCGCTCGCGTGGCGCAACCGCGCATCGTGGCGGTGCGGATCGAGGTGGACATGCATCCCTCGGAGCGGCGCGCCGATGTGCGCGGCACGCTGACGCTCGAGAATCGCAGCACGCAGGCGATCGACACGCTGTGGGCGGTGCTCGGGCGCGATGCGGAGCGCGTGACGATGACGGTGTCCGGCGCGCGGCTCGTGCGACACGACGCGCGCTTCGGCGTGCACGTGTTCGCGCTGGCGCGACCGATGGCGCCGGCGACCACACGCGAGCTCACGTACGCATTGACGCTGGACCGCTCCGGCGTGCGTGCCGATGGCTTCGAGTATGACGTCGCGGAGAACGGCAGCTACATCGTGAGCAGCGATCTGGTGCCCTCGCTCGGATATCGCGGACGCTACGAACTTTCCAACGTCCCAGAGCGCCGCGCCCGCGGACTCGGCAACGCGAGCGAGCAGTACGCGCCACTCTCAGCGTCCGATTCCCTCGCGACGGAGGCGCGTCGCGCCGGCCAGGATCCGGCATGGATCACGCTCGACGCGACAGTCTCCACGTCAGCCGACCAAACCGCGCTCGCGCCGGGCAGGCTGGTGCGCGACTGGACGCAGGACGGCCGGCGATACGCGCACTACGTGATGGGCCAGTCAACGCCGGCGCTCTTCGCCATCGCGTCCGGCCGTTACGCCGTGCGTCGCGTGCAGCACGGCGCGGTGGCGGTGGAGATGTGGTTTCATCCCGCGCATGACCGGAACGTCGACAACATGCTCACCACGGCGACGCGTTCGCTCGACGTGCTGGGCGCGAAGTTCGGCGCGTATCCGCACACGACGCTGCGCATGGTCGAGGTTCCGCTGTGGTGGCGGTTCGGCGCGTTCGCGGCACCGGGCATGCTGTACTTCACCGAAGATCGCGGCATGCTCACCGATACCCGCGTGGGCGACGTGGATCTCGTCTCGCGGCGGGTCGCGCACGAGGTGGCGCACCAGTGGTGGGGCCACACCGTGGAGCCGCTCAACGTAGCGGGGGCCACGATCATCGTCGAGTCGCTCGCGAAGTACTCCGAGCAGCTGGTCGTCGCATCGCTGCGCGGCGAGGGCGCGCTGCCGCAGATGCTCGGCTTCGATCACGATCGATATCTCGCGGACCGAACGGGGGAACAGGACCAGGAGCCGACGCTGCTCGAGACCACCAACGAGTCGTACCTGTATTACGGCAAGGGCGCTATTGCCATGCACGCGATGCACGACCTTCTTGGCGACTCGGCGATGACGCGCGCGCTAGCGACGCTGGTGGCCACGGAGGGCGGACCGCGTGGCGCCGCGACGTCGCGAGACCTGCACGCGCTGCTCCGCGCTGCGGCACGAGATGCAGCGGCGCGCGCGGAGGTGGACGAATGGTTCACGGGCCGCACGACGTACGACCTGCGCATCGACACCGCGTTTACGACGCCAGCCGGCTCACAGCATCGGCTGAATGCGTCGCTTCGCGTTGGCAAACAGGAGTTGCGCGGCGGAGCGGAGGAACTGGTGTCCGCTGACGGTACTGTGATCGATGTTGCGGTCTACGCGGCAGCAGCGGATGGTGGACGAGTGCTGTACGCGGGGAAGCACGCAGTCGTGCGCGGGCGCATCGAGCTGTCGCTCGTCCTACCGGTGCGCCCTGACACCATCGCGATCGATCCGTACATGCATCGTATCGATCGCGACCGGTCGGATAACCGGCGTCGTGTGGGCATACCGTAGCGTCGCGTGTCACCGTGAGCCACAGCGTTGTGCGGGAGATCGCATCGCAGCGAGCGTAATATAGAGGAGGCCACCGGCCCAGCACTGCGGAATGGCCATCGCGACGAGCGCAATCATGTACCACTGGAGAAAGAGCGCGAGGTGACGAGGAGATGCAGGTGCGGATGCCAGTTGGCGCGCGAGCCATGCGTCTGCAAACAGGCGACGATGCCGACGGCGAGGTCACGCTCGCCGGTGAGCGTACGGATGGCCGCCGTGACGGTGCGGGCGGCGACGCGGGCGATCTCGCCGAGGAGGCGCCGGCGGTGCAGGCAGTACGCGCGCAGCCGCTTGGGGGATGGTGACAACGACCTGCCGTTGCGGCACCGGCGCGAGGAGGGTCGTGTCCAGCCACTGCGTCCAGATGGCGAGCCGCTTGGCGTGGCGGCTCGGGCAGAAGTACCGGTACTTGCACGAGAACGCGAGCAGATATTCCGTTGGCGCGCACGTTGCGATCGGCCTTCAACGTCGTCTATTCGGTAGACGCGACATCAGAGTACGCCGGCCGCTACGGCTGATCGTGCACACCGCACGCACTCGCACAGAGTGCTACTACTCGTGCCTCCCGGTACTTAGCGTGCCACGCAATGAGAACACATTGCGCAGTCGCCTCTGCCTGGTTGAGGCATAGCGCCGCATCGCTCACGACGCACGCTTGTGCGGCGTTGCCGTTGTGACCTTGGTCAGGGCGGCACTAGCCCACCTCGGGGCACTGTGAGTGCACTAGCACCTTACAGATAGTGCTGCAGCAGTGCGCAGTCTGCGCACGCCGTGCGCCGGTTGCCACACCACGGCGCGGCATGTCTAAGAGGCAGCGCCGCGCCGCTTGTACACGCTAGTTGCACGCCGCTAATGAGCGCGAGCGCCTTCTCCCTGCGTGCCCATCTACCAACGTGAGCAAAGCTGGCTGCTGGCCGTGCTCGCGTTGGGCCCTTATGTCGTTTTAGGCGTGCGCCACCAATGCGCGCACTGACATACGTGACGCGCTTAAGTGGCACTGTCGGGCACTGTGACCGCCCCTACCGGTCACACTGGTCGTTGCGACAGTCGTAACGCGGCAGGTAAGTTGTTTGAGCGGAGCCTTACCATGAGGCCTCTTCATCAGCGCTCGTTCTAACACAGGTGACGCGTGTCGCACAGAAACAAGGACAACAGCACCACAGGTAGTGGCAGGCATACCGTGCGCGGGAGGGC
>JANOIJ010000271.1:0-15802 GCA_031407575.1 Gemmatimonadaceae bacterium
GCGCGTGCTGCGCCAAGCGCTCGGCGCGAAGCAGGTCCTGAATGGAGATCAGCGATTCCAGCGTCTCCAGCGCGGCGCCTGATGCTGTGTCGGCAAGGTTGTGCAGCAGGAAGACCGCTCGACCATATGCACCTTGAATCAACGCCGGAATCTCGAGCATGTCGTGAGCCTCCAGCGGTTCGCGCGATTCCCACAGCAGACCGAGTTGGCCGAGCGCGCGTGTCAGCGACGGGAGCGACGGATCGTCGTCGATCTGCGCGGCGATCCACGTCATCAGCTTGCCGGCGTGCCGATGCAACCCCATGCGACACACGCTCACCAACATCGCGACCGCCTCGGCGGCATTGCGCGCGCCACCTGCACTTTCCATTTCGGCCAGTCGCGCCGACAGCCGGTTCGCGGCGGCTTCCTCCAGCGTTGCGCCGTACACGCTCGCTTCGATCAGCTGGCTTTCGGTCTGCGGCGTCCACTGGTAGGTCCAGTGCTCGAACAGGCGATCCAGGTCGGTGCCCGTCACGAAGTTTGGACCCGCCGCGAGTGCTGCGTACGGAACGTCGAGAAACTCGAGACTGTGAAAGAACCTGCTGGTCCTGCGGTGGGTCGTCTTGCGATAGAGATCGAGCGCGCTCTTCCGCTTGATCGTCGTTGTCATGCCCAGCCGAAGCGTTTGCGCGATGCGGCGAACGTCCGCCACCAGCGGCGGCACCCCTGCGTCTGCGGGTACGTCGCCGATTGCGGTGCCCGTCATCGCGTGATGCGCGAGCCCCATGACGATCGCGCCTTCCGCGTCCATCGCTCCCTTCACGAAGCAGCTGCGGATGCCGTCGAGCAGGTCTTCGCGCGTGGGCCCGCTGTGGCCGCGCAAGGCTGCGAGCCTGCGCGCCTGCTCCAGCGCCGCGATCTCGTCCGCCGGCGACAGCGCGACGCCACTCTTCGTGCGACGCGTCAGCCGGCCGAGATCCACGAGCATGCGTGCCGCGAGATCGGACGCCGCCTGCGGCGTTCCGTCCGTTGACGTCGCGTGCCACAGCTGGTCATAGTAGAAGGGCGATGGCATTCCCGCCGCGTAGCCGTTGAGCGCATCGAGCTGCTCGAAGCTGTAGCGGATGAGATGGTCCTGTGCGTCGTCACTTGTCTGGCGCGGGCGTGGTGTCGGCGCTGGAGCACCCGCGGCAACCAGGTGCGGCAGCGCCACCGTATGGAAACCGCCCGTCACGACGATGATGCTCGTCGCGCCTCCGTCGAGCTCAGCGCGCACCGCGCTCGCCATTGCCAGTTCGCGTGCCAACGTTCCATCGGCCGCAAGCTCGTCGTCCGTTGCTTCCACACGCGCGAAGTGGCACCACGCCGCCACGTCGCGAACGAACGTCTCCATGGAGGCATCAGCGATGCGCGTCTCGAACAAGTGGTCCCACAGGTCGTTGTGGTCGCGACACCCCGCCCGTCGCGCCAACTGCTGGAGATAGCGGCTGCGCTTGAAGTGCCGCTCCTCGAGCAGCGACTCGGCACGCGGCGCGCTCGGCGACGCATTGCTCGTGCGCTTCGCGTCGACCTGATCGGCGTAGTCGAGATCCACGAACTTGAGCGTGGCGCCGAGCTCCGCGCCCACACGCAGTGCGACGAGCTCCGGCGAGTAGTCGCAGAATGGAAAGTAGGCCGCGTGGCGCGGAGGACCCGGCGCAACGTCCGATACGATCGCGCGCCGAACGCTGGTGTACACTGCGAACGGCGCCTTCGTCTCGGCGTGGAGGATCAGCGGAATGAGCGACGTGAAGCTCGACGGACCTTCGATAAGGATCGACGCGGGCTGTCGCGCACGAATCGCGCGTTCGAGGTGGCGAGCGCACGCGGGACTGTGATGCCGGATGGGGAAATACAGGACGTCAGGCGTGACCAGCGCCGCCAGTGCCGCATCGAGCGACGAGTCCGTCATCCACGCAGCCACTTCTTTGCCGCATGGAACTGCTGCCAGGTCGGACTGTCTTTGGCGCGCGCTTTCACCACGACGTCGAAGTAGTGCCGCAGCTTCTGGAGGTCGTCGGGATTGTCCTTGAGCACCGTGCCAAGCAATTGCCGCGCGACGTGCTCGCTCTCCATGCGTCCGTTGCCGAAGTACGCCGCATCCAGTGCCGCGGAGTGGCTCACGGCTACCGCCTCGGCGGTGGACATCACGGTGGACGGGCGGTCAACGACGGTGCCTTCATCCGTGCGGCCGTGGCGCAGGTCGTTGAACGTGGTGACGAGCAACTCCAGCACATCGATCGGGACGTCGACCTCGACGTTCGACTCGCGCAGCAACGCGTCGGTCTGTTCCTTCACGAGGCGAAGCTCCATCGCCTTGTCCGAGAGCGGCGTGACCGTCTCGAAGTTGAACCGTCGCTTGAGCGCGCTCGACATCTCGTGCACGCCGCGGTCGCGAAGGTTTGCCGTCGCGATGATGTTGAAGCCGCGCTCCGCGAACAGCACGGCGTCAGCGTTTGGCAGCTCGGGAATGTGGATGACCTTCTCCGACAGCAGGCTCACCAGCGTGTCCTGCATTTCCGGCTGGCAGCGCGTGATCTCCTCGAACCGCACGAGTGCGCCCGCCTTCATTCCGCTGTACAACGGCGACGGTACGAGCGCGCGCGGCGACGGGCCCTCGGCGAGCAGCAGCGCGTAGTTCCACGAATACTTGATCTGGTCGTCGGTGGTGCCGGCGGTGCCCTGGATGGTGAGGAGCGAGTTGCCGGAGATGGCCGCCGCCAGCAGCTCGGACAGCATGGACTTGGCCGTGCCTGGCTCTCCAACGAGCAGTAGTCCACGATTGCCGAGCAGTGTCACGATGCAGCGTTCGACGAGCGCGTCGTCGCCGTAGAACTTCTGCGCGATTGTCGTCTTGCGCTTCGCACCTTCCCACGTGTGCGCAATCGGCGTCTCGGCGCCGACGATGAACTGTCGGACCGCACGCGGCGAGAGCTTCCATCCTGCGGGGCGCGCACGCGAGTCCGCGGACGCGAGCGCCGCGAGCTGCTCGGCGTACACGACTTCGGCGGGCGGCCGCACCATGCGCGGCGCCGGTCCTGCGCTCTCAGCTTTCTTCACTGGCCGCCTCCGCGCTTCCAGCTATTCGGTTGAGGTCGCCCATCGATTCCGAGAACACGATCGGTGGCACGTCGCCAAATGCGACGAGGCGAGGGTCGCTCTCGTTCATCGGCTCGTCGGAGACGTAGCTCCCGATTCGAACGGTGCCATGCTGAACGAAGAATACTGTGCCGAGCGTGATGTCACTGTTCATGTCGGCGGCGATGTGCATGTCTTCTGTTTCGAGAAACACGTCGACGCCGGCAGTGGGAAAGATCTTGTAGTAGAACCCGATGGTGCCACTGTCACCGACCGATCCGCGCGCCCAGTTGAGTCGCTCCGCGCGGCTCTTGAAGGTCATGGCGTTGAGCGTCTCTCCCGCGCTTCCATGTCGGATTCTCGTGTTCCGCTCGCTGTCAGTCACCGCGACGACCCTGCGCTCGAGCTGCGCGAATGGCGGGGTGATGTCGTAGTCCGCGAGGTGCGTTTGCCAGCGGTGGCGCGCCTCTGACGTCAGCTCCAGCGGATGCATGATCCCCACCTCACAATCTCGCAGGAGGAGGAAGGCCTCATCATTCGCGTCCGTCGCTGTTCTGTCGTCGAGCGACCGGAACGACCCGAGCAGCTCGCCGCTTCTGGTGTAGGCACCCCAGACGAGCGACTGGGCAAACGGAAGCAGCAGTGGATGCTGGAGGTAGAGCGCTTCCCATCGTGACACACTCCATCGGAACTGGCGCACCATCAATGCTTCCAGTCGAAGGAGTTGCGCCTTGACCGCCTCCTTCAGCGCTGCGTTGAGCTCCTTGAGCTCGCCCGAAACAGCAGCGGGAGTACCCGCCGGCAGTTTCGCGATCTTCCTATTGGTGGCGACGTCGCGAAGCGTCAGCGTCAGATCGGTGTTGATGCGCGCTTCTATAGATGCGGTGCCCGTGTCGATGATACGCGGTTGGCCAGGCACGAATCCGAGCCACGGCACCACGAGATCACCCAGCTCCTGCACACTCACTCCGCGCGCGTCCGCCGCCATCGCGAACGCGTCGCTCGCCGCTTTGCCGACGTTCTTGCTCTTCGCGCTGTACCGAATGGCCATGGCATCCACGGCCGTCAGCGCTGAGTCAGTCCCCAGGAGCGCCAGCGCCTGGACCCCATACTCGGCGAGCTTGCTGCGCTTGTCGTCGGCCCATGTCTTGACCTGCCGCGCCAGGACGGGGACCAGGCGATCGTCGCCGACGGCGGCCGCGAATGACAGGACCCAGCGGTCTTCCGTGTTCATCTCGGATTGCAGGAATGCCTTGATGACGGCGAGAGCAAGCTCGCCCGTGGTGTCGCGGTTCAGCTGTGCGAAGACCGGACGAGCCTCGATGTCCACTCGAATGTCCTTGACGCGCGATTGGCGGTGGAGCAGGTACAGCAGCCACTCGGTGCTGAGCGTCGAACCATCTGTCAGCTTCGCTGCAGGTAGTGTCGTCGGGTCGAGCCATGGAACCGGTGGACCATCGATCTTCGCGAGTGCTTTCTCGATGCGCTCGCTGAGTTCAGATTTGCTCAGCGCCCGTGCGCCGACGTCCAGTGCTTCAAGTGCCAGCAGGATGGCGTCGCGAACGTCGTCCGCTTCCTCGTCGTCGAGTCGTGACTTCAGGATGCTCACGGCACCCGCGGTTCCCACGGTTCCCACGGCCCTGAGCCAGCCGACGACCGTCACCCGCGTGTCGGCGCGGCGCGCGCTCAGGAGATCCGGCGCCCTCCACAACTGAGATTCACCGAGGGTGGCCAGTGCTGCCGAGGCAGCATCTCGAATGAGCTTTGACTTGCTCGAGAGCTGCAACCAGAGGTCGTCCTCGACTCCTTCCAGCCTTAGATCGATCGCCATGCGCACCGCTCGTGCGGCGGCGGCGAAGTTCTTCACGGCGAGCAGTTGCCGCAGCCGGCCGGCGATCTTCTCATGGTCTGCAGGCGTCCTGATGGCGGCCCAGTGATGCAGCGCGCGCAACTGGACGAATGGCTGCTCGGTTGCGAACGCAGCATCCAGCAGCGGAATCGCATCACGGCCGAGCGTCTCGAGGGCCGCATCGAGAACCGTGTTCTTCAGGTACCCTTGCGGTCTGACCAATGCATCGAGCTCGGACGGCGCAGCGAAGTAGTTCTCGAGCGCTGGCAGCGCGTCGATGCCACGATTGGCGACCAGCCACAGCGCGCCTTGCCGGAGCTCCTGCCACTCGCCAATCCGATCGTCCAGCGCACCCTTGTCCAGCCGCTCGGCCACGAGTGCGTCCATGGTCGGTCCGTATCGATCGAAATCCATCTCGGCGAGCCTGGCGCCGACGTCGTAGCGCGAATCCCAGTCCTTCATCGAATCCAGCGCACGCGCGGCCGGCTCCATGAATTCCTGCGGCGCCTGCTCGAGGGACACGAGCCAGGCGACCTTCGTTCCCCACGTCATGTTGCCCTCCCGAAGAAACGTCTCCAGGATCACTCGCCAACGATCGGGATCGCACCCGGCGAACAGCCTTGCCATCTCGCGGACGCATGAGTGCCACGCGCGCTCGAGCAGTCGGCCAGCCGCCGCGTCGTCGAGCGCGAGGAGAAACGCGCCGGCGGTCGTCGGTGATCCATCGGGCTCGCGAAGCGGATGCACGCGCTGGAGCACCTGCACCGCAAGCGTGTCCGGCGTGCAGCCAACGCTCAGGAGCAGGGCACAGCCCTTGGCGAATTCATCGGCGTGATCGATCGCGTGCGTTGTGCTCTGCTGAAGCCATTCTCCGGCGGCACGCTGATGACCGCCCGCGATGCATGCCTGGAGAAGCCGCTTGCCATGCTCGTCCAGTTGATCTGCGGCCGGAAGCACCGACAGCAGCTCTGGAGGGAGCGGATTGTAGCTCGCGAATATGCGAAAACTGGCAAGCAACTCGTCGCGACCCGTGACGATGAACTCCTTCCACACGGGATTCTTCCAGTCCCTGTCTGCTCGGGACGACTTCGCCAACGTATCCAGTGTGGCGAGCACAGAAGTCACTGTGGCTCCGCTCGCGCGGCAATCCTGTTGAGGTCGCCCATTGATTCCGAGAACGCGACGGGAGCGACGTCGCCGAAGGCAACCAGGCGCGAATCATTCGTGTCGGATGGCTCGTCGTACACGTAGCTGCCGATCTTCACCGAACCGTGCGTCACGAAGAACACCTTCCCGAGCGTGATGTCGCTGTTCATGTCGATTCCCACGTACATGCCATCGATTTCGACGAAGACATCCACGCCCGCGCCTGGAAAGGTCTTGAGGTAGTGACCGATCCCTCCGGCGTCGCACACGGATCCGCGCGACCAGCCCAGTCGCTCGGCGCGGCCCTTGAACGTCATCGCGTTCAGCGTCGTGTCGGCCACTTCAGTGCCGTGTTTCGTGGACCGTTGTTCGTCGGTCGCCGTGACGATCGCGCGGTCGAGCTGTGCGATCGGTGGCGTGACGTCATAATCCGCAAGGTGCGCGAGCCATTGTTGACGCAGCTCCGGCGTGAGTTCCAGGGGATGCACGAGGCCAACGACGGCGTCCGGCGGCAGCACGTATGTCTCGTCGGCAGCGTCGGTGAGTGACCGATCCTCCAGCGCGCGAAACGTCGCGCCGAGTGCGCCCGACGCATCATATGCGCCCCATACCAGCTGTTGTGCGAACGGCAGCAACAGTGGGTGTTCGAGATAGAGCTCGCGCCACCGCGCTGCACTCCAGCGGAACTGCCGCACCACGAGCGCTTCCATGCGGAGTTGCTGCGACTTCGCGGCCTCCTTGAGCGCTGCCGTCAGCTCCTTGAACTCCGCCTGTACTTCGGCGGGCACACCCGCGGGCAGCTTGGCAACCTTTTTGTTCGTCGCCACATCGCGGAAGGCCAGCTTGAAGTCATTGCCGATGCGCGCTTCGACGCGCGCCTTGGCCGTGTCCACGATGCGGGGCTGGCCCGGTTGGAACCCGAGCCATGGCACCACGAGATCGCCGAGTTCCTGCACGGTGACGCCACGCGCGTCCGCTGCGCGCACGAATGCGTCGCCGGCCGCCTTGCCGATGTTTTTGTTCTTCGAGCGATAGCGAATGGCCATCGCATCCACGGCGACGAGCGCGACGTCGGTGCCGAGGAGCGCCATTGCCTCGACGGCATACTCGGCAAGCTTGCCGCGCATGGCGTCCGCCCACGTCTTCACCTGGCGGACGATGACGGGGACGAGCCGGTCGTCGCCGATGAGTGCGGCGAACGCCATCGTCCATCGGTCGTCGGCGTCGGCCTTCGATGCGAAGAACGCATTCAGGACGGCGAGCGCCAGGTCACCCGACGTGGAGCGGTCGATCTGCGCGTACAGCGCGCGCGCCTCGATGTCGGCACGCATGTCCTTCACGCGCGACTGGCGATAGAGCAGGTAGAGCAGCTTGTTCGCCGAGAGCGTTGTTCCGTCCGTCAGCTTCGCGGCGGGAAGCTGCTTTGTGTCGAGCCAGTCCACGGGCGATCCGTCGATCTTCTTCGACGTCTTCTGAATCCGCCGGTCGAGCTCCTCGGGATCGGTCGCTTGTGTCGCGCCCTCGAGCGCTTCGAGTGCGAGGAGGATCGCGTCGCGCACGTCGTCCGCTTCCTCGTGGTCGAGTCGCGAGCGAAGCGCAGCGATTGCGCCCGGTGTGCCCAGCGCCCTTAGCCACGCTACCGCAGCGAGGCGCGGTTCGGCGCGCTTGATCTTCCACATCTCCGCTGTCTTCGGGAGACGCGAGTCACCCAGTTTGGCGACCGTGGCCGAGGCGGCGTCGCGCACCTGCTTCGACTTGTGCGACAGTTGCGTCCACAGGTCGGGCTCCAGCGCGTCGATGCGCAGGTCGCTGATCAGTCGTACGGCCTGCGCGACGACGGTAAGATCCTTCGCGACGAGCAGCTCGCGTAGGTGCTTGACGATCGCGTCCGTGTCGCTGGGCTCGCGGATCGTCGCCCACTGCTTCATGGCGTTCAGTTGCACCGCCGCTTGCGCAGTGGCGAACGTGGCCTCGAGCACAGGAATCGCATTCCGGCGCAGTGTGGCAACGGCCAGATCGACCACCGGATCCTTCGTCCTGGCGAAAGCCCCGTTGTCGCGCCATTGCTCGTGCGGTGGCGACGCGGTTATGAACCGCTCCACGTGGGGGAGCGCGCTGCTGCCGCGATTGACGATCAACCATTTCACGGCGGTTTCGGCGGCGCCCCAGTCCTGCGCCTTTGTGCCTGGGCCAATGACGCTCAGGCGTTCGTGTGCCATCGCCTCCAGTTTCGGTTCGTACGTTGCCGAGTCTACCTTGGCCAACGCGGCGCCGATCTGGAAGCGGCGACTCCAATTGTCCTGCAGCTCGAATGCGCGCGCGGCCAGCGTCTTATAGCCCGCCGGATCGCCGGCGAGCGCGATCTCCCATGACCGGGGATCCAGGTGCTTGAGGTCGGCGTCCTGCGCGAATTCTTTCAGGACGGCGCTCCATGTCCGCGGCGCGTGTGCGGCGAACAACGACGTGAGATCGCCGGCCCTGTGCTGGTGGTGCCAGTAGCTGCGAAAGAGGTCGATGGCCTGCGCTTCGCTGAGCGACATCAGGAATTGGTCGGCCACGTTGAGCGACGTGCGCGAAATGCCGCCGCCGAATTGGTGCGGAGAACGTTCCACCAGTTGTTTGGCGATGAACACCTTCGAGCCGCCGAGTTGCTCGATCAGGGCGCATCCCTTGGCGAACTCCACGCCGTCGCGGCTCGCGCACTCCTGGAGCCATGCCCCGACGGCGTTGGGATGCTGGGTGATGATGCATCCCTTCAGGAACCGCTTGCCGGTCTCGTCGGTCGTGTCTGGCAGCGCGAGCGCGAGGAGGAGCTCGCGCGGCGGTGACCAGCTGTTCGCGGTGCCTTGTGGCAGCGTCGCGAGGTGGGTTTCGTCACCCGTCTGAAGGTAGGCTTTCCACGCCGGGTCGACCCACGCCTGTTCCCAGGGACTGTACACCTTGAGCGCTTCGAGCACTTCGAGGAACGTCTTCATGACGTAAGCAACTCGTCCGGGAGCGGCGGATCAATCGAGCTCGACGTGAGTTGCCCGTTTCTGGTTGCTCCCCTTCCTGCCCGTGTCGGGCCGTGATGTCCGAGCTAGGAGAGCCGCAAGAGTAGATCGGTGATGTGGTCTCGCCATTCCTGTGCATCGTCGTCCGCGGCCTCGTCCCACAGTTGCTTGAGCTCGGAACGCTCTCCGTCTTCGCCGACGAGGCGCACAGCCCTCAAGGCTTTGTCGAGCAAGTCAACCTCCATCGATGGGCCATGCGCAGCCACCCACGCGGCCACCTCGTTCGGCAGCGATACAGATGGACGACCGCGCAGAGCCGCAACGACTTCAGCCGCCGCGAGCGCCGCGCTTCCCGCCGGCGCTTCGATTTCGCCTCCCGACCCGTTAGTGGCTTCGAACGATGCATGCAGGACGGAGGAATCCTTGACCGCGGTCAGGTCGCCAATCCAGTCCATCGCGTCGTCATTGGCAAAAGCGTCCGTTCCCCAAGTACCCATTTGTGCCTCGCTGAAATGTCTGGCGGTGCCTGTACCTCTACGATGCGAATCACCTGTTCGTCTCCTTGAAACTCATCCTGCGGCGAGAGCCGCATTACGTGTGCGCGCATGTTCTCGTGTGGTCGGTCCTCCCGAAAGCGCCGGCCGATCGTTTCGGCTCGGCGACGCGCGCCTCTCCGTGCTTTACGGGCCCCACTCAGGGTGAATCATCACGCGGGCGCTGAAGCCGTGCCGGGGTCCAGCCGCTCGCCGAACGTTCGAGAAGGACAGAGTGTGACCAGACCTCGGCGACGGGGATGGCGAGCTGCTCGGCGGTTGGAACACCGACCGGCGTACAATGGAAGCCGTCCGCGCTCAGGTAGGACTGGGTCACGTAGCCATCCGTGTCGTGCTCGAGGAGGAATCGCATGAGCGTGGGGACCGGATGGACGGCATTGGCGCAGTGCCCGACTTTGATAGCCATGCCCGCCTTCACGGCCCGCTTCACGGAATAGAAGATGTTGAAGCCACCCTGCTCGAACACGGTACAGAGGTCGGGTGGCCGAGCGGGGAAGATCTGGGGAATCACCCAGATCGCCTCTCCTATGTCTTCATGTCGTCCGACGTACGCCACGTAGGACACCCCATGGTCATGCGTCAGTTCGAGTACATCGCCCGCGATGAGGGACGCACGATTTGCGCTTCCCATGCTCAGAATTTCACCCGGCGCGCTCAGAGTTCACGCCATCGTCCTCGCGCACTCCGAAGGCCATCGAACGCCAACCGTCGTGAGGCGCTCAAGAATGGTTCGCACCGGAATGGTGCGGCCCCACTCCTCAGTGCACAAGCGTCGAAGTTCGTGTCGTAAGCCTGGACCATTCTTGCCTGCTTCCCACAGTGCGAGTGCGAGCTCTGCACTTCCGCTCGGGTGAGCCAAACCGTGCACTGCGGTCGCGTCGCGCTGGCAATGAGCGTGGAGCGCGGCTCCCTGCCAGACAGCCGCTCGAATGCGCGCGCCTGACGCGCATGCGACGGAAAGTCGCTCAACCACTTATACGGAACCGCGCCATCCACACCCCTCCGGAACGGCAGGCCGAGGGGTGATGTACGGCCCCTTTGCGAGTTGCCGGGCGCGAAGACAAATCGTGCCATGAGCCATTCGAAGCCCGGCGTTGTCGCGAGAAATGTGGTTGTGAGGAAGCCGCGACCCCCTGACGCGTCTCCTCGGAAACGATGAGCGGCTGCAAATGACTAGAGCCGCTTCAGGCAGCGCCTGACGTGAGCTATGACCGGCTCCGCCGTGCGCTGCATGATGTGACGCGTTTCGCTATCACCGCCGGTCTGCTCGATCACGCGTTGGATGGCCGCGGGCATTCGCTCACCCAGCTCCACAATGCGTTCGATGATGAGCTCAGCGGGCAGCTCCGCCGCCCGGGCGGCTGCACGCCAATGATCGCCGGTGATCGACGCGACCGCACGCTGGCCGCCCACGGCCATCGCCAGCTTCGCACCGCCTTTCCGAAGCCGCGGATACGGAAGCGCCGAGATGACGTCGTAGAGTGGCGCGAGGCGATGATCGGGACCGGGGCCGTGCAGGATCGAGTAGTTCTTCGCGTGACCATCCGTGCCGGCAATGAGCCAGTTGAGGATATTCGCGTCGAGGAAGCGCGCGACGTCCACCATTGCCGCCGACGAGTGTCGAGCCAGCAACATGGCGATGTCGTTGAGCGTGGGCCCGCCGTCCGACTCATACTTTCGCGTCGGCTGCACCGCGAGAGCCTGGCACATGTCCTCCTGGTGAATGCGGCGCACCGCACCAGCCGAACGGTGGCGGTCGTAGCGCTCGACGACAATCGCCACCTCCTCGCCGAACCGTTGAACGGAGGAGTGGGCGGCGGACATTCCAAGCTCGCGCGCGAGGTGCAGGCAGAAATGCTCGTTGTACGCGAGATCTTCCAGATCGAGCACCGGCGGCTTGAGAATATGCGTGCTGGGAACACGTCCTTTGGGGACACCCCAGCGGCCGCGGTGGTAGTAGAGCGTGGTCTTGGGTTGCGCACCAGCGAGACTGAATTGTCCCTGCTCGTCGCTCGAGCGTCCGGCTGCCGGATTGCGGCGCAGCCCCGCGAGCAGCGACGCCACGTCATCGGTCGCCAGCCACTCCACTGATTTCGCCACGTCAGCCGGCGTTGACATACCGAGCACACGATTGGTGTGGTCGGGTGCCGCAAGCTGTACGGCGCCTGCGCAGTCTTCACCGACGTGCGCCAGGAGCTTGACGACGTCCGACCGGGAGATCCCATGCAGGCGCGCCCAGTGCTCCACGACCTTTGGGTCATCGGGCAACAGTCCCCACAGGAACGCCGACGTGGCGCGATGTCCGTGCTCCACCTTGCCGAGTGACATCGAGAGCGAGAGAGGAAAAGCGTCTGGGTGCGTGCGCCACGCCGCGTCATAGCGGAAGGTGAGCCTGCGGCTCGCCGACTGGTGCACGTGGCCGGTGAGCGCGCCGTCCAACACCACGGCGAGCTCGGGGCGGGCCGACCGGGTGAGTCGGCTCCGCTTAGCGATGGGCATGCGGGGTCATGCCTTGCGGGGCCGGCGTGTTGGCACCGTCGCCGTTGGCCATCCGGCGACGGATGACTTGGCCGTCTTGGTCAACGTGGTGTGGGCGATGATGGTGTCGAGGTCAGCGTGCCCGCTGTTCGTGCGATACGTCCTGGACCGCGCTGCTTCTGGCGCTGCGCTCGTCGGCTCGATCTGCACGGCGAGCCCCAGGGCGTGGAGCGCCTTGAGGGCGAGCCCGAGCTCGGCGCTGGGCTTTCCCCTCTCGAACTCGGCGACCCAGAACCGGCTCGCGCCGATGCGGTTGGCGAGCTCAGTCTGGGTGAGTCCGGCGGCCATCCGCGTGTCGCGGACGAGCGCGCCGATGGTGGCGGCGTTGACGTTGCTGTGCATGACTAGAGATGTTGACGATCATCAACATAGTGTCTATGTTGGCGTTCGTCAACATTACAGCGTGTGGCCGATCGTTAACAGCCGTTTCAGCTATATCGATCTACGATCGCTTGGGCGGTCCTGGAAACTCCTGCAGATTCGCCTTCACGTATGTGGCGAGCCGCGCGTACAACTCCTGTTGTGCGGCATGATACTGGACGTCGGCCTCGCGAAGTGCGTTGTTGAGCTTCTTGATGTGCTTAGCGGCCGCTTTGAGGATGGTGACGCGCTCGCGCAGACTGGACGGAATGAGCCCGTCCGGGAAGAGCGTCGATATGTCATCGAGCAGGGCCAGCGTGCGCCACGCACCAATCTCTGCGAGGTACGCTTTCGCATTCTCGGCGCCATCGCCGGCGGGTCTGTCGAAGTAGCCATCGCCGGCGGGATTGTCGAGGTAGTGTCGCACACCACCGTCCTGGACCGCGCCATCGAGCGTCAGGAACAGCTCTTCGAAGAGTTCTTCCCCGTGAGTCGGCGCGTAGTCGCGCGCTAGCTCGAGCCGGGACTCCTTGCGACGCCGAGTCTTCACGAGCGCCTTGTATGCGGCCGAGACAGGCGGTTTTCGGCCCTCGCGTTCGCGCGGCTGCCATCGCGGGCGACGTTCGACGGCGCTTTCCGCGATGATCGCAACCGGACTGCCCTTGATGCCGCGCATCCCGGGTTTGCCGACCAGCTCCGTCCATCGTTCACGGCTCACCGCGAGCGTAGCGTACGCCATGGGTCCGACGGCAAGGAGCGGGCGCGGCGGCACCGGCAGGTCGCGCTCAGACACGTAGGAGTCCGGCTTTCCTCGCTTACCGTGCGTGATCACCCACTCGAACTTGCACGTCTTGCAGCGCCCATAGTACGTGTTGCTGTGACCCTTGGCGCCGACGTAGCGCACGGGGGGAACACGATGGATGACTTCGAAGAACACCCCGGTCCGCAAGTTGTGCTCGATCGGCCGCCACTCGAAACACGAGCGCTCCTTAGCGGTCAACGCCGACAGGAACGCCTTCGACACGATCGTCAACGTTGGACCGGTAAACCCCGCAGTGGCAAGCTTGACCATCGAGGCGTCTACGCCACTCTTGAGCTTGGTCACGTGCAGCGGAACGACGGTCCGCGCTCCTCGGGGCTTCAGGCAGTTGTCGCAGAGGCCTTCGGTGAAGTAAGGCTCCGCGTCAGCGATATATGCTATCGCCTCTTTCCCAAGCGTCCACAACTCGCCTTGCTCAGTCGAGTCCGGCGGTGTGCTCCTCGGTTCTGGCGGGTCGTAGGCGTGGATGTTCTCCCCGTCGCCAGTCGCGTCGTGGATGAGCCACACGAGCAGCTCATCTGCTGCCTCGAAATTGGCATGCTCGGCGACAACCGTGGGGTCGGCTGTGAGCCAGACCCGGTATCGGCCGCGTACGCGCTTCCATGAACAGGGATAGAGGTTTCCTTCGGTCATTGGCTTCCCTTCATGCGACATGCACGCCAGCAGATCTGTGAACTTGATCGGGAGGTCGCTGGAAGGGTGTGGCCCCTGCTCGTCACGGCGATGCCAACCGGCCGCGCGGCTAGAATCCCAGCACAACAGCGCTCGAGAGTCGTGCCGTCAGCGTCGTCACCGGGACGGCAACCCCCCAGTACTCGTCACAAAACTCTTTGAGCACCGGGCTTGCCACTGCTGAATGTTCGAATAAGCCCAAGGCCATGTTCACGGCATACCAGATAAACGGATTGGATTCGATTCCGTCGATGGCGACCTGGTCCAGGTGGTCACGCCAGCGCTGGAGACTCACGCCCAGTTCTTCCTCCTGTCCCGTGACCTGCAACCAGCGCAGGCTCGCAAAGATCGCGATCCCCTCCGTGACATTCTGCCCCATCCCTCCCACGAGACTCACGCCAAACGTCCACCAGATCGACGCCATCTGGCGCGCGAAGATCTGTTCGCCAATGAACCGGCCGTCGTCGGCCAGTAGCCAGCGGGCACCAGGGCGCCCACCGGGAAGCCGAGAAAGTTGTCGGTATAGGTGACGACGGGCTTGGTGAACCGCACCTCAGTGGCGCCCGCCGCGATCGCCTCGTCCGCCGAGTACTCCACCGCGTAGGTGTAGCCGGTGAACGACGCGAGGTTCGCCGGCATCGACTGCGGACCGCGCGCACCGACGGTGTACTCGGTTGCACGCACCGTCATGGACGGCATGGCCCGCGTGGAGCCGTCGGGAAGCACCATGGATGCCTGCGTCCCCTGACGGAACAGGAGGGTCGCCTGGCGGGTCCCGCTCTCGTCCGTCACCACGCTGCCGCGCGCCACCTCGATCGGTGCTGCGAAGGCGATATGCGTCGCGACGGTATCCGGAGCGACGAGGATCACGTCGTCGAGCGTCGAGAACTCGTTCCACGCGGTCTGCACCTGACGCGCCGCGGGAAACAGTCCGGTCTTCGTGAACGAAAGCGTCAGCGAGGCCCCACCGGCGACGGCCATGTCGTACAGGCCGTTGGCGCGCGACACGGTGTAGCCGAGCTCGGGATGCCCGACGATGCGGACCGTCACGCCGCTGAGCGGGTTGCCTTCCCTGCTTGAGCACGCGGCCACGCACCACCGCGGCGCGCATCTTCGTGATGGCGCCTGTCGCGACACCATGCTGCACGGCGTTCGGTCCCTTGTACAGGAATTCCGTCGCCGCTCCGATCGTCGAGACCACCGACAGCGCTGAGGCCGGCGCGCCGAGCGATGCGTCGATCGGCACGGCCTCAACGAGCCCGCTGGGCAGCGGAGGAGTGACCGGCGCGGAATTCGTGCGCGTCACGCCCCGCGTCGCACTGCTCGTGTTCCCTACCGAGTCCGTCGCGATCACCGTGATCGCGTTCGAGCCTGTGACGAGCGCCACCGAGGTCGAGAACGCCCGCCGCTGCCCAATACCGCGGCAATGCCATTCACCGTGACACGCACCGCCGACTGGTCCGTCGCCGTCCCGGCCACCGTAATGTTGTCGTCCGGCACCGTCGTCCCATCCGCCGGCGAGCTCACCGTCAACACCGGCGCCGTCGTATCCAGCGTCACCGAGCGCGTGACTGTCGTCGCGTTCCCTGCCGCGTCGGTCGCGACAAGCGCGATCGTGTTCAATCCTTCGGACAACGCAATCGTCGACGAGTAGCTGCGGTCCGCTGCGATCGTCAGCGCCACACCATTCAACGTTGCCGTCACCACCGACGCGTCCGTGATCGTCCCACTCACGGTGAGCGTCACGACCTTCACCAACACTTGATCACTT
>JANOIJ010000315.1:0-6856 GCA_031407575.1 Gemmatimonadaceae bacterium
CGAGCGCGACGGCGCGGCGAATGGAAGTGTGTCGCATGCGGGGGGAAGGGAGGGACGGCGTGCTGGATGAATATCGCGTGCGCGCCTCGGATGCAGAATGGGCCATGCCCGCTTCGAGGTCGGGCCCGGCGGGCTACTAGCTAATGTCCGTCCTGAAACGCTTGGATGGCATCCCGAGCGAAGTCGGGCGATCTGCACCTTCAGCTTGGTAGTGAGGTGCAGGCCCGCGACTCGCTTCGCACGCTGTGGGTGACAACGCGACTTTGGCGGCGTCAGGACGGGAACGTGCCAGAGAGCAGATCCGTGCGGAGCAGTTGCCGCGCGTTCCACCACAGCGCGCCCAGCACGTTCGATCACGCCATCACCCGACCGGGTGATTTCCGACGCTTTCACGATGAATCATCCTTTCGGGTGACGCGGGACGCGCGCGGGACGAGCAGACTACCTGTCCATCACCGCGCACGACCACGCGTCAGGAGTCGCGAGCAACGTCGCGCATGATGCCTCTCCCCGATGCGCCGGCGCACCGCGCACCCTCGTCACCTTTCGAACGGAGCGACAGATGCAACAGATGCACTTGGGCAACTTCTCGGTAAGCCTCGCCGTGAAGGACATCGAAGCATCTCGGCAGTTCTACGAGAAGCTCGGCTTTGCTGCGTTCGGTGGAGATGCCTCCAACGGATGGCTCATCCTCAAGAACGGCGACGTCGTGATCGGCCTCTTCCAGGGAATGTTCGAGCGGAACATGCTCACCTTCAACCCGGGATGGGACGCGAACGCGCAGCCGATCGAGCCATTCATGGACGTCCGCGACCTGCAGCGGAGCCTGAAGGCGCAGGGCGTGGCGCTCGCGGCGGAGGTGGATGAAGGCTCGACGGGTCCGGCGAGCTTCATGGTGACTGACCCGGACGGGAATCCGATTCTTTTTGATCAACACCGTTGAGCGGGGTCGCCAACGGTCAAGGGCGTCCCATGCGGCGCGGCTTCGCCAACCGCAGCACGATCGCCATCGTCGAGCGGCGATCGACCTTCGTATGATGGCCGACACGCCAAGGTTCTTGACGGAAAGGAGGATATCTCCGCTGGTTTCGCTGACCCTACACACCGGCAGGTGGATCGGACTGCGCCATCGCCACGTCGCTGCCGACAAGTTGCAGGTGAACCCGATTCTTGCCGTCGTCCTTGGCGGAGTACATCGCCGAGTCGGCCATTTGGACCATCGTCTCGACATCGTCGGGCGCCGTCAGGAACGTGACCGCGCCAATGCTGGCGGTGATATCACGGGAGAGCTCCGGCGATAGCCGGCCGAGTGCCGCGCGCAGTCGTTCCAGTGCCTGCTGCGCCTCATTCGGGCCGAGTTCGGGCATGAGCATCGCGAACTCATCCCCACCCAACCGTGCCACAAGATCGCTCGAGCGCGCGGACGACTGGAGTATCTCAGCCGCCGCACGCAGTAGATCGTCGCCAACCTTGTGCCCAAAGGCATCGTTGACGGCTTTGAAGTTGTCCAGATCCAGGTAGGCCAGGGTGACGGGGCGCTTGCTTCGTCGACATAGTGCGAGAAGACGATCACTGTCCTCGTAGAAAGCCCGGCTATTCAGTAGCCGGCACAGCGGATCGGTACGGCTCAGGGCGCGCTCGCGCGTAAGTGCGAGCTTCAGGCTGGCCACCAGTAGCCCTACGATGGCGAACGAGGCACCTTGCACGATCGTATTGGCAATCCAGATCGCTGGATGAGAGAACTGCAAGCCGGCGAGCTGGTTGGACTGAAACCAGGCGAGTGCGCAGAGGGACGCTGCTCCTACCGCCCCGGACCGACCGAAGTACCAGGCCGCGAACGAGATTGGCGCATAGTAGAGAGGGAACGTACGGACCTCGATACCGCTGCCGAAGTCCGCGACGGCGATCAGGAGGATCCCCCCCAGGACGAGACCACTGCGCGTCACTCGGCTCGCCCACCGGGATCCCTCTGGCGATTCGTGTCTCATCCGTCCAGCTAACGCCTTGCCGACAATCGGCGGGCGCCGCAGGCGACCGTCAGCTTCATCGGCTTTTGATCTTGATCCGCCTGCGGCGGATAGCAGTGCTACTCCCTGGCCTGATCGCCCTGCGCGCTTGAGGAAGATAGTGGCGCGATGTCTGATTCCCTCAGCCCATTCCCTACGGGCTCGCGCTGGATGTGCCGCTGAGAGCGCAGCGTCATCTTAATCCGCGACAGCGCCTGGGAGCGACCGTTCGCGAATGGCCCAGAGAGTGCACGGGGCATCACGCACATCTGGGGCGGTAGCCGGCGGGATCTTCATCTATCCAGTACCGGCCCTTCATGACCAACGACGAGCCACGCATGCTCCCCGATTGCCATCTCGCTGTGCACGCAAAGGGTCTCCGCACGACGCTCGTCCTCCTCGTTGTGATGCTGGTTACGGGCTGCTGCGGCAATCGCGACGGGGCTGAGTCGAGGGTGCGTCCTTCCTACCGATCACAGGACGTCCGCTTTAGGAACGCAGAGGCACGGCTTGAATTGGCGGGCACTTTGACGCTTCCGACTGCAACGGGGCCTCATCCGGCAGTCATTCTCATCTCTGGAACGGGGCCACAAGATCGAGACGAAACGGTGGCTGGCCACAAGCCGTTCCTCGTGCTGGCAGAGTATCTGGCTCGGCGCGGGATCGCGGTGCTGCGATACGATGACCGTGGAGTGGGGGCTTCGACAGGCGACTTTGCCGCGGCAACGATACGTGATTTCGCAAGTGATGGTCGCGCTGCCGTCAAATTCCTCCAGTCGCAGAAGGAGATCGACGGTCGGCGCATCGGGCTGGCGGGGCACAGTGAGGGTGGCATCGTCGCGCCCATGGTGGCGCTCGATATTCCAGGGCAGGTTGCATTCCTTGTGTTGCTGGCAGCACCCGGCCTTCCCGGCGAGCAGATCTTCTATCTACAGGATGCGGTTGAAGCACGAGCCATGGGCACGGATGAAGCAACCATCGCGCGGAGTCGAACGCGGAAGCAGCAGATTTTCACCGTCCTGAAAGGGGAGCCGAAGCTGGACAAGGCCGCCGACATTCTCAGGCGGGTCATGAAGTCAATGAGCCTCACAGTCGAGGAGGAATCCCAGCTGGCTGTTCAGGGACTGAAACTGGATGACTTGATCAATCAACAGATCAGGATGTTGAACAGCGCCGCGATGCGCCTGTTTCTGGTTTACGATCCCGTTCCAGCTTTGATGCGCGTCACTGTTCCCGTGCTAGCCCTGACAGGCGAGCGGGATCTTCAGGTGCCGCCGGATGAGAATCTCCCCGTGATCGAGGCGGCGCTCGCGGCGGGGACGTGCCCCGACTACACGGTTCGCAAGATGCCGGGGCTCAATCATCTCTTCCAGACCTCCCAAACTGGACTACCGAGGGACTATGCGAGTATCAAGGAGACCGTTGCACCGGCGGCCCTGGAGACAATTGCGGATTGGATCTTGAGCACTGGCCAGCAGAGGACTCGAGGCGCCCGCTGACTTCCAGCCTGACAGCGAGAGGAGTAGAGATCCCGAAAAATCCCGAAGCATTCTCCCGCTGTCTGTCGAGTCGGTTTCACTTTGCGCCGGAGAGCATCGCTGGACGTCGGGCGCGTCAAGCCAGACCATGTGCACCGCGCACCGTGATTGGTCGGCCCTTTGCAGGGATGTCCACTATCGTTCTGGCCGACGGCAGGGCAGCGGCCCAGCAGCCAGCACGCCGCCGTCGGCCGCCGGAAGACTGTCGCGCGCGAACCACTCAGCCACTACCGATGAGTTTGCGCTCGGCACCACGCGTACTCCAAGACCGTAGCCGCGAGTACGCCAGCGACATACGCCACGAGGTCGCGGGCATCGAAGCCACTGCCAAGCACCAGGCGGCCGGCGAGCGTCCCGCGAATCGCGTCGAGTACAGGCGCGTGCGAGAGCTGACTGAATTCCACCGCACCGCAGATCGACAGCGCTACGACGGCGCGCACGCGCAACGCAGCGGCCGGTGCGATTGCCGAGACCCACCACACCATCATCGTCGCCCAGATGGCGTCGCCAAGCACGTCGCGCGTCGTCGGACCGAGCGCAGCGCCGCCGAGGTGGACCGCCAGCCCGATGGCGATCGTGCAGAGGGCGAGCGCGAGGTACGGTGCGCGCGCGTGGATGGTCGTTACGTCGTGCAGCGAGGCTTCGCCGCGTCCTGGAGGATGAGAACGACGGAGCGGCGCGGTCCTGCGCTGGTGCCCGTGAGGACCATCAGGCCGCCCGCTGCGACGATGACGCCGGGCCCTCCTGCGTGCCGCTCGAGTTTGCCGTCGGGCGTCTCGAGGCACATCGATCCCTCGAGCGTCCACCATGCCTCTGCGCCGGGATGCCGGTGCACCATCGACTGCATGCCTGGCTGGAAGACGCCTTCCATATAGATGGCGGCGTGCGCGTCGGCCTCCACGAGCGGGAGTGGCCCGACGCGCGCCACGCGCTCGCCGTCGCGCGGCCGCCAGTCGGCGTCGGCGATGGTGAACAGCCAGATCCTGCCGAGCGACGCCACCACTGTCGATCGCGACGCGCCCTGGCCCACGAGATCGTTGTTCCAGACGTTGATGAGGAACTTGCCGTCCGCCGCGGGACTGTAGGCGTACGCGCGTCCGCGAACGGGTTGCCGGTGGTCGTCCTGAAAGTGCGAGCTCGTCATCTGCAGCGGTCCGAACATCCGTTCGGCAGCGAACTCACGAAGGCTCTTACCGGTCACGCACTGCACGATGACGCCGAGCAAGATGTAGCCGGTGTTGCTGTAGAGGTAGCGGTCGCCGGGAGGGAAGTTGAGGCCGCGTTGACGTGCGGTCATGTCGAGCACGTCCTGCACCGCGTACGTGTCGTCGTACCGCAGGCCAGCCATGCCGACGAGCTCCCACCAGTCGCGCAGGCCGCTGGTGTGGTGCACGAGGTGCGAGACGGTGATGCGCGCGCCGTAGTCGGGCAGTTCGGGGACGTACTTGCGGACATCATCGTCGAGTGCGAGGCGCTTCTCCTCGACGAGAAGCGCGATGGCCGCCGCGGTGAACTGCTTCGACACGCTGCCGACGATGAACGGCGTCGCCGGCGTGATGGGGACGTCGTACTCGACATTCGCGAGTCCGTAGCCCTTCGCGAAGATCGTCGCGCCGTTGCGGTAGACGGCGGCGGCGCAGCCGGGCGCGTTGATGGTGTAGCGCGAGAACACCGAGTCCACGTGCGTGGCAAGCGGGTCGCGCGCGGGTGACTGCGCGTGAGCGGTGCTCGCAAGGAGGAGCAGGGACGCGGCGGCGTGCAGTGCGATGCGTGATGGACGGGACACTGTCGGTGTCACGGGCCCGTGTTCCCATCGGCTGCACTCGGCCCTTCTGTGCCGTCGAGGGAGTCCTCGGATACCGCGTCCATGATGTCTTCCTCCTCGTCGCGTTGTGCTTCCAGTGCGTGACGAAGCTCCCGCTCCAGAATCTCCACCGTCTCCCACTTTCCGTATTCATCTCCCTGGGAGTCGGCGACGAGCTCCCGGAGTGCGGTGGCGAGCGCGGCGCGGCCGTCCGCGACTTCGGTACTCGGCGCCGCGACCTTCCACTCCGGAAGCGCCGACGGATCGTAGATGCTCATGAACTGCGCGAAGTTGGACTGCGCCATCGCGAGGTTCAAACCATCGTTCGCGTCCTCCTCGCTGGCACCGACTTGCGCCATACCTGCGTCGTCGAGCGAGACATTCTCCCACTCACAGAGGTCGCATGCGGTGGCGGCAGACATCCAGTCGGCTGCGCCATCATCATCATCCGGCACCCCGAGTGTCGGCAGGCAACAGCAGTCACAATAGCGACGGCGCACCAGGTCTGGGATCTCGAAAAGCTTCATGGTCATCGGAGTGTGGGCTCCCTCAGGTATGTTCGCGAGCGGCTCGCAAAAGAAACCGGGCTGCACGGGCCATTGCACCTATACGTCGCGAGCGGCAACTGGCAAGTCGGAGCGCCTATACCGGTCAGATGCGGCGCATCCACGAGAAGGAGCAGTGACGTGATGGCCTCGGCATCGCGCGCGCGATTCGCAAGGAACGCTCGGTTGAAGACAAGTTGCACGAGCGTCGCGGCGGATTCCACATCGCGACCGCGGCGAGCGGGAGCCCGCGGGCGACCCGCGTAAAGAGCGACGCCGCGACGTAGTCGAGTGCCCGAGGCGGCACGCGCCCGCTGACATACTCACAAGCCGCCGACGCGTTGGCCTCGGAGCCGGTTGCGTGCAGCGTCATCTGCCGCGCGACTCTCTTCCTCGCGAAGCGCGCAGCCACTCTGAGATAGCGCCGGCCATCGGCCAAGGTGATGCTGGCCCGTGTACGCGGCCAGCACCCAGTACCAGAGTGGCCAACTGCCCAGTGGATCGAACATGCCTGAACCGTTAGCAGTGGTCAGTGACGGAGTGCCAGTCACCGATGATCGGGCCCTTGACTGTCGCGCCGATCAGCACTCCCAACTCTGTCGCCTCATCTCGCGAGCGGCACCAACCGCGCCTGCATGGCATCGCGGATCTGCTTCGGCAACGTGCCCAATATCAACCGCGTCGTATAGTTCCCGTGCAGCGCCGCGCCATTGCTGAATGCCCAGTCGGAAATCTCGCCGACCGGCAGGCGTACCTCCTTCCCCGCGTGCACGGTGGTGACGCTGTGCGGCTCGGCAGCGACGAGCCCGACGAACTCGTCGCCGTCGCGTCGAATGTGGCTCACCCAGATGTGCTCCACCTTGTCCCCATCCCGGAATGGAAACTTGCTGCCGAGCCGCACAGCGTCACCACCGTGCACGCGGGGAAGGAGGTACGCCTGCCGGTCGGCGAGATTTCCGACTG
>JANOIJ010000373.1:0-10734 GCA_031407575.1 Gemmatimonadaceae bacterium
TATGGACAGCCGCGAGTTGGATCGCCGGGAGTTCGTGAAATCTGGTCTCTTTGCCAGCGCCGCCGGGATTACGGGGACCACGGGGATGACCGGTGCGATGCCCACCCGCGCGGACGAACCGAGACGCCACTTCGAATTGCGCACCTACGAGCTACGCAGCGACCTCAATCCCGCTCGGCTGCGGACATGGTTCAAGGACGTCATGCTGCCCGCATATGCGCGCGCGGGCGCGGGCACCGTGGGTGTCTTCTCGGCCGACACCGGCTTCCCATCGGGGTCGCTCCTTACGCTGGTCGAGTATCCGTCGCTTGGCGACGTCGAGGCCGTTGCGCGCAAGCTGGAGGGCGATGGCGCGTACACCGACGGCCGACGCGCTTTCGAAACGGGAGACGACTTGCCATTCGTGCGCTACGAATCGCGATTGATGCGCGCGTTCACCAGCATCCCGCGCATCGAGGTGCCGCCCGCCGTCGCGGCGCCGCGCATGTTCGAGCTCCGCACGTACGAGGCACGTAGCGACGCGGCGCTGGAGAAGAAGGTCGCGATGTTCAATGATGTCGAGATCGCGCTGTTCCGGCAGATCGGCATGACGCCGGTGTTCTTCGGCGAGAACATCTTCGGCACGCGGCTGCCCAGCCTGACGTACATGCTCACGTTCGACGACATGGCGGCGCGCACGAAGGCGTGGGCCACGTTCGGCTCACATCCTGAGTGGCTGCGCATCCAGAAGGAGCCGAAGTACATCGCGCCTGGCACGGTGACGTCCATCAGCGTCGCCTACCTGCGCCCGGCGGCCTTCTCCGCGATCAAGTGATGTCATCCTGAGCGCAGCGAAGGATCTGCACGTGCTGTTGCGACCGGCGCAGGTGCAGATCCTTCGCTCCGCTCAGGATGACAACGTCATTTCGTGAATCCCGCGTAGAGCGTCTCCACCTGCGCCGGCGTCTTCGAGCCGTTCAGGATGAGAATCTCGTGCCGGAACGTGACTGACTTGCCGGCGCCGAGGCCGTAGTTCAGCACGTCCTTTCCGCTGCTCAGGGCCGCCTGCCCCAACGGATTCGCCGCGAACAGGCCGTAGCCGCGCGCGTGCCAATACGTCGGGAAGCCTGGGTTCTTCGGGTGGTCCAGCATGGCGACGGTCACGGTGTCGCCCTTGATGACGCCAGTCAGCGTGGTCCACTTGGCGCGCGTGCCCCACACGGCGTCGCCGGTCTTGCCCTCGGACGAGAGATACATGCCCGTCACGCCCTCGTTGCTCGCCACGGCGACCGTGGTCTCGCGTCCCTGCGAGTCGAGGAACTTGTCCTTCTGCGTGCTCAGGTGCTCGAGCTCGCGAGCCACGCGCAGGCCAAGCACGCCCTCCTTGTTGTCCTTCAACGACACGGAGTCGCCGAGTGCAGTGAGTGTGGTGATGCGGTCGATGGAGCGCGAGTCCTTCGACGCGCGGAAGATGAACGTGACGTCTTCACGGAGGAGCTTCTTCTGCTGGTGGTCCACCCAATCCGTGGTCACCGTCAGCGTGCCCTCTCCCTTGCCGCTCGTCACCTTGTTCACGGATCGGTGACGGACCGTGCCCATCTTCGGCGCATCGGCCGCCTTGATGGCGGTGGAATTGTTCCAGAAGTCGAGGCCATTCACGTCGCCATAGTTGAACCACAGGCCGGCGTGATGCGGATGATCCGTCCGCTCGCCGGGCCTCGGCTCCATGGGATAGCCGCGTGTGATCGTCGTGCCGGACGCCGCCCGGATGGGGTACAGTACGGGCTTCATCAGGGCTTCCGGCCAGACGTACGACGTGAAGGGCTTGCCACCCACGGTGATGTCCACGCGCCGGTCCGCATCGCGCTGCACGACCTGCACGTAATCCGGTGCCGACGTACCCGACTGCGCGCTCGCGCTGACGCTCGCCAGTGAAAGTGCGGCGAGGCCGAGGGCCAGACGGCGAAAGTTTGTTCCACGAGTTCTGCGCATGGCAATCGTTGCTCGAAAGTTGGGAGGGGTCATCAGCTCTTTGCCGCCTGCTTCACCGCGGGCGCCATGCCTGCCAGCACGCCGCGCAGGTACGCGAACGACTGCTTCATGCCCTGCAGTGGATCCTTGGCGTCGATCTCGTACTCGAGGTTCACGTAGCCAGCGTACTTGATCCGCTCGAGCGCGCGGAATATGTCCGGGAACGGGATCAAACCCTCACCGACAATCACCTGGCTGTCGCGCGACTTGAAGTCCGTGAGATCCTTGGCGTGCATGTCGAGCAACCGAGGGCCGGCGTCGATGATCGCCTTGGGAACATCAGTGCCCGCACGAACGGTGTGGCCGACGTCCATACAGAGGCCCATTCGCTTGTCCATCGTCTTTACGAGCTTTAACACATCGTACGGCGACGGGTAGTGCTTGTCCTCGGGTCCGTGATTGTGGATCGCGACCTTGATGTCGTACTCCTTCGCGAACTTCTCCACGCGCGGCATCACGGCGGGGACGCCCGTGCTCACCATCGTCGGCATGCCGGATGCCTTGGCATACTCGAACAGCTTGCGAATGTCCTCGTCGGGCAGGTCCTTGAAGTCGATGGTTCCGCCGCCGACGATTTGGAACCCCTGCGCCTCGATCTCCTTGCGCATCGTCGCCAGCTCCGCCGTCGTTTTCTCGTACGGCATGTGCATCGACTTGAAGTTGATGTAGGGCGTCTTGAGCGCCTTCGTCATCTCCAGCGCCTTGTCGAGCGGAAAGCTGCGCAGCGAGTAGCTCGCCACGCCCAGCCGCACGTAGCCACCGCCATCAGGCACGAAGGGTTCGCTCATGCCGTCGCCAGGGACGTCGGCCGCTCGCGCGAGTCCGGCGGACGTTCCGAGACCCATTGCCGCGCCGGCCATCGATGCGGCAGCCGCCGTGAGGAAGGAACGACGAGGCACCCTGTGTTCGCTCATGGTCGATCTCCTCGTGCTGGGCCCGTCTTGCACCCTTAAACGTTTAATGAACGGAGCCACAACCTACGATTTGCCATTCTGCGCGGCAAGCGGATCAGCCGCCGAATCGCGCCCGCCGATCGCCGTCGCGAGCACGCTCTCCGGCGTCCATTCACCGATGGGCCGGCTGGGCGACAACCGCCCGCGGCACATCACCGCCAGCCGATCACATACCCCGAACAGCTCCGGGAGGTACGAGCTCACGAGCAGCACCGCCTTTCCCTCCGCCGCGCGCTGCGTGATGATCTCGTACACATCCGCCTTGCTGCCGATATCGATGCCGCGCGTCGGCTCGTCGAGCAGCAGCACCGAGGCGTCCTGATGCAGTAAACGCCCAAGTGCCACCTTCTGTTGATTGCCGCCCGACAACAATCGCACCGGCTGCGAGGGCGACGTCGCACGCACCCGCAGCGACGAAATCCAGTGTCGAGACCGCTCGGCCTGCGCACTCAGGTCCAGCAGGCCGATCCGTTTCGCCGAGTATTCGGGGCGCGTCGCGCACAGGTTGTCGCTGATGGAGAGCGGCAGCGCGAGCCCTTCACCCTTTCGGTCCTCGCTGAGGTAGCCGAAGCCCTCACGCACCCTCGCGGACGCCTGGGCATGGCGCGCTGACCTGCGTACGCCGGCGACCTCGACCGTACCAGCCGTGGCCGAGTCGAGCCCGAACAGCGCGCGCACGAGTTCCGTGCGTCCCGAGCCCACCAACCCAGCGATCCCGAAGATCTCGCCGCGTCGCACGTCAAAGGTCGCCTCGACGAGTCGCGGTGGCGACACCAGCCCTCGCACCGAGAGCGCCACCTCGTCGCTCGGCGCCGACGTCTTTGCGCGGAACAGCCGCTCGGTCGGACGGCCCACCATGCTCGCGATCAATTCGTCGTTGGTCGCGTCGCCGATGGGACCGGTGCGCACGGTGCGTCCGTCGCGCAGCACGCTGTAGCGATCCGCGATGCGGCGCACCTCTTCCAGGAAGTGGCTGATGTAGATGATCGCGATGCCCCGAGCCGTCAGTCGCTTGATCAGGGCGAATAGCCGATCGACGTCGGCCCCTTGGAGGCTGCTCGTGGGCTCGTCCATCAGCAGGACACGCGCGTCGGCCGCCAGCGCACGACAGACCTCCACGATCTGGCGCGCAGGGAGCGAGAGGTCCGCGAGCCTGCGTTCCGGACGAATCTCGGGATGCGGCAACTCGGCGAGCAGCGCCAGCGCGCGCTCGCGCGAGCGCGCACGATCGATCCACCCGCGTCGCGACATCTCGCCGCCGAGCAGCACGTTTTCCTGCACCGTGAGATGCGGGCACAGCGAGAGCTCCTGGTGGATGAGCGCCACGCCTCGGCCGCGCGCATCGTGCGGCACTTTCGGCGCGTAACGCACGCCGCCGAGCGTCATCTCACCGCGATCGGCGCGCAGCGCGCCGGCGACGACGCCCATGAGCGTGCTCTTGCCGGCGCCATTCTCGCCCAGCACTGCGTGCACCTCGCCGGCCATGACGTCGAGGTCCACGCCGTCCAGCGCCACGGTGGCGCCGTAGCGCTTCGCGACGCCCGCGATCCGCAGCGCTGGCTCGCTCACCCGTTCGGCAGGTATTTGGCGATGGGCGGATCGACGATGGCCTTCGTCTCGGGAAGGTCGAGGTTGTCGGGCGTCACCATCGTGACGCCGGTATCGATGCGCTTCTCCACTGGCTGCTTGCGAATGTGCGCCAGCATGGTTTTCACGCCGAGGTAGCCCATCTTCATCGGGTTCTGCACGGCGACGCCGTCCAGCTGCTTCGCGCGCATCGCGTTCACGAGGAGCGTGCTCGCGTCGAAGCCGACGAACCTGATCTTGCCAGCCCTGCCCATGTCCTGGAGCGCGAGCAGCATGCCCACGGTGGACGACTCGTTCGCCGTGAACACGCCCTGGAGGTCGCCGCCGAAGCGGTTGAGCAGATTCTCCGCTGCGCGCTTCGCGGTCTCGCGCGTGGTGCCGGCATACTGATCGGACGACACGATGACGATGCCCGGATGCGCGGACTTCATCTTGTCGAGAAAGCCGCGCTCGCGCTCGGTGGTGCTCGCCGAACCTTCCGCGTAGCGCAACACGAGCACCTTGCCCTTGCCGCTCAGCAGCTCCGCGATCCGGTCCGCACTGAGCTCGCCGCCCTTGTAGTTGTCCGTCGCCACGAAGCTGACGATGGAATCGGTCTGGAGGCCGGAGTCGATGATGACGGTGGGCACGCCCGCCTTCAGGCCTTCTTCCACGGGCCGCACGAGCGCGCGGTCGTCGAGGGGCGCGAGGATCATTCCGTCTACGCCCTGGCTGACGAACCCTTCAACGACCTGGACCTGTTGCTCGCGGTCGTCCTCGCGCAGCGGACCTTTCCAGATGATGCGAATGGAGTCACCGGCGGCGGCAAGCTCCTGCTGCGCCTGCACCGCACCGGCGTGCACGCCCTTCCAGTACTCGTGCGACGTCCCCTTGGGGATGACCGCGAACGTTATTGGCGTGTTTGCCGCCGTCTTGGCGTCATCGCCCTTGCAGCCGGCGGCAAGAGCGAGTGTGAGAACGAAGAGACGTACTGGATTCATGATGCGGCTCCATGAAGGTTTGTCATCCTGAGCGCAGCGAAGGATCTGCACGTGCTGTTTAACCTGCGAACGTGCAGATCCTTCGCTGCGCTCAGGATGACAACTGGGCGCTCAGGATGACAATGACGTGCAAAGCCTGCGGCCCGTGCACGCCGATCGCCAGCGTGAGCTCGATATCCGACGTGCGCGACGGACCGGTGATGAACGTGATCGCGTGGCTCGTTATTTCGCCATCGCCACGTACGTGCATCAGCGCCTCAGCGAGGGTCTCCTTTATGTCAGAGGCGCGCAGCACCGCGACATGCAGCGGCGGCACCAGCGACAGCAACCGATGCTTCTCGACGGCCGACAGCAACCCGATCGTGCCGGTCTCGGCGATGCCAAGCTGCGCCGCGGTCACTCCCGCCTCGCAGGCGAACAACGCATCATGCGACAAGTCTTCGGCGTTGACCGCGCCACCGACACCCCGCAGAGGCACGAGCACCTGCGCGTCCGACACGCCCACGCGCTTCACGTCCGACGCAGCAAGGATGCGCGCGACGGCGGCACGGGCCTCGTCGTCGGACGAGACCTCGTGGCAGTGTACGCCAACTGCTCTCGCACGTTCGAGAAACCGCGCTCGCGGCGAGAGTTGCTCGGCGAACGGTGGTGGCGGAGGCGACAGCGGATCGACGTACAACGGCAGCGCACCTCGGCGCGGCGGCGCCGGAACGGGCAGTTCGTCGTGCGTGCGCGCGTCCGCAGGCGCACTCGCGGCCAGGTGGGCGCGGATCGACGCAAGGATCTCCGCCCGCGCGGTCGTCGCCGGTGTCGTCACTTGGTATCCCGAGATGCAGCGTCGGCGCGCTCCGCTTGCTCCTCGGCCCACAGCTCGCGAAAGCTGCGTTCGGCGAGCGGCCTCAGGTCGCGCGACGACGTCCATGCACCGAGCGGCGGCACCAGCCGCGCCGCGAACTTGCCGAGTGCGCGAGCCAACGGACCCTCGCCGCCGAGGCTCTGGACGATGCGCGCGATTCGCGTGGCGACGGCGACAAGCCGCGGACGCATCATCGCCGCGGCGTAGAGGCGGAATGTCATGCGTTCCATCCGGCGTGCGCCAGCTGGCACCTCGGACACCACCTGCGCTCGCAGGTGCAGCAGCAGCGCCGGGATGTCGATCTTCACCGGGCACACCTCGCGGCAGGCACCGCAGAGGCTCGACGCGTACGGCAACTGCGAGGTGCCGGCAAGGCCGGCGAGCTGCGGTGTGAGCACGATGCCAATGGGCCCGGGGTACACCGAGCCATAGGCATGCCCACCGATCTGTTGATAGACGGGACATGCGTTGAGGCACGCGCCGCAGCGGATGCACGCCAGCGACTGCCGCGTCACGGGATGCGCGAGCATGCGCGAGCGCCCGTTGTCGAGCAGCACGATGTGCATCGCGCGGGGTCCCTCGTCCGCCGGAAGGCGCGCGGGGCCGGTGAGAATCGACTGATACGTCGTGAGCTGCTGCCCTGTGCCGGAGCGCGCGAGTAGTTGAAAGAACACCTCGAGGTCGCCGAACGTCGGCACCAGCTTCTCGATGCCCATCAGTGCCACGTGCGTCTGCGGGATGCTCGTGGTGAGCCTCGCATTTCCTTCGTTCTCGAAGATGACGATCGTTCCCGTCTCGGCCACGCCGAAATTCACGCCGCTCACGCCAAGGTCTGCTTCGGCGAAACGGTCACGCAGGGTGACGCGCGCCGCCGCCGTCAGCGCGCCCACGTCGTCCGATGGCGCGATGCCGAGCTTCTCGACGAAGAGCGCGGACACCTGCGCCTTCGTCTTGTGAATGGCCGGGGCCACGATGTGCGATGGCGTCTCACCCGCGAGCTGGATGATCCACTCGCCAAGGTCCGTCTCCACCGGCTCGAGTCCGCGGCGTGCGAGCGCGGCGTTCAGGTGGATCTCTTCCGTCGCCATGCTCTTGCTCTTCACGATGCGCCGCGCGCCCGCCGTTTCGGCAATGGAAGCGATCACGCCGCACGCTTCCTCCGCATCGCGCGCCCAGTGCACCTGCACTCCCGCGCGCTCGGCGTTTGCCGCGAACTGCTCGAGGTAGCGATCCAGGTGCAGCAGCGTGTCGTCCTTGATGGCGCGCGCGCGTGTCCGCAGTCCCTCCCAATCCGGCGCCGACGCCACCGCCGACACTCGGCGCGCCGCGAACAGCACCGTCGCTTTCCGCAGTGCGCCGTTGAGCTGGCGGTCGTCCAGCGCGACGCGCGCGTTGTCGCCGAACGTCTCGGGGCCGGCGTGCGGTACGGGCTCGGACGCAACCGGACGGATGGTGTGGCTCATGCTTCGGACGCCAGCAGCTCGGCCAGGTGCATCGCGCGCACGCGCGAGCCGCGGCGCGACAACCGGCCGGCGATCTGCATCAGGCAGCTCGCATCGGACGCGGTGACGACATCTGCTCCGCTGCGCTCGATCGCGTCGATCTTGCGATCGAGAATGGCGGTGGAGATCTCGGGAAATTTCACGCTGAAGGTGCCGCCAAAGCCGCAGCAGCTTTCCGCCTCATCCAGCTCCACGAACTCCATCCCGCGCACGTGCGCGAGCAGGCGTCGTGGCTCCGACTTGATGCCGAGATCGCGCAGGCCATGACAGGCGTCGTGCCAGGTGACGCGTCCCGCGAAGGTGGCGCCTGCATCCTCGACACCCAGTTGATGCACGAGGTACGAGCTGAGCTCGTGAGTGCGCGCGGCCGCGTTGCGTGCGCGCGCGCGCCACGCGTCGTCCTCGAACAGATCTGGATAGTGGTGGATCATCGCGGTGCACGAGCCCGACGGACTCACGATGGCATCCACGCCACTGTCCTCGAAGCCCTCGATGAAGCGTTGTGCGAGCTGGCGCGCCTCGTCGCGATAGCCGGTGTTGAACGCGGGTTGCCCGCAGCAACTCTGTCGCTCGTCGAATGAGACATCGCAGCCGAGGCGCCTGAGGACGCGCACGGTGGACGTGCCGACGGACGGCCACAGCTGGTCGACGAGGCACGTGACGAAGAGCGAGACGCGAGGCGGTGCGGCAGTCACAGCATCACGATCCCTTTCACGTAGTCGGGCTGCGTGTGGTCGCCCGCGAACGCCTGCGGCAGGGCCGACAGCGAGTCGTAGCGATGCGTGATGATCGGCGCCACGTCCACCGTGCCGTCCTCGATCAATCGCAGCGCAGTCATGTACGTGAGGGGTCGTCCCTGCGCGTCGTGCCCACCCGACGCACCCGCCGGCGACACGAGCGTGGGCTCGAGAAACTGGATGTGGTTCATGACGCTGAGGTCCACGCCGGAATGTCCGTGGCCATAGAGCAGCGCCGTGGCCTGCTTGCGAATGACGGTCGGCATGTCCGAGAACACGGCGCCCGCACCGGACGCATCGATGAGCAACTCCACGCGCCGCCCGTGCGTGCGCTCCGCCACCAACTCGGCAATGCTGTCGCTCGAGGGGTCCAGCGTCTCCGCGCCGAATCGCTTGGCGAGCGCACGACGCCGCGCGCTGGGCTCGCTCACCATGATCAACCCATCGAACCCGATCACGTTGCGCAGGTATTGCACGAAGAGCAGGCCGGCCGGCCCACCGCCGCACACGAGCACGGCCCGCACGCGATGATCCGTCGCGGTGCTGCGCAACCCGTACCGGCCGTTGGCGCGTTCGACCATGTCGATCGCATGAATCACGCAGCCGAGGGGCTCGGTCATCGCCGCGTGCTCGGCGTCGATCGACGTGCCGAGTGGAATGGCGTTGGCGCCCGGCACGGTGATGAATTCGGCAAAACCACCTGGTGGGCCCGTGATGCCGTGTTCGCGATAGTCGGCGCACTGGTGCGAGTCGCCGGAGGTGCAATACTCGCAGTTGGGGACGCGAAGCTCGCTCACGCAGGTGCGTCCCTGGTCGATGACGACGCGGTCGCCGAGCCGCAGCGCATGGACGTCGCTGCCGATTTCGCTCACGACGCCGGCGATCTCGTGCCCGAGGATCTGTGGACGCTCACGCAACGGTATCGGACGGCCACGTTCGTCACACGCGTAGTTCGCCTCGCCGCTGACGATGTGGAGATCGGTGCCGCACAAGCCCACCGCCTCGACCTTCACGAGGACCTCGTGGGGCGCGGGCGAGACGATGGGGATGTCCCGCAACTCGATGCACCCGACGTCCACGAGCAGCGCCGCGCGCATCATCCCGCGCGCCGGCGTTGCTGGCGTGTGCAGCGGGTGCGACTCGATCATGGCGTGCCGGTGGTGAGCACGATCACCGACGCTATGCTGCTCGGAGAAACGGCTGGAACACGCACGACGAATCCCGTTCCGGCCTGTTCCACCACCAGCGGCTTTCCATCCGCGAGCAGGTGCGCGGCACTCGGCTTCGTCGTAATGCCGGTGAGCGCCACGACGCTGTCCCTCGGCCAGTCGAAGACGTGTGCGTACGTCTTGCCGGCTTTCACGGTGTAGCGCCCCCACGCGGGCTGGCCGTATGTGCTCACCGACGTGGCGTAGATGGACTCGCCGTTGGCGCGCATCCACGCACCCATCTCGCGGAGGCGGGCGACGCTTTCGAGCGGAATCTCGCCCGCAGCGGTTGGTCCGACATTCAGCAGATAGTTGCCGCCCCGGCTCACCACCTTCACCAGGTTCAGAATGTGCTCCGCTGTCTTGCCCGGAAGATCATCGCGCTTCTGCCACGAGCGATAGCCCCACGTCTCGTGATACACCGACGCCGGCGTCTGCCACGGCTCGTCGATCACATACTCCGGCACCCGGTTGTCGCCCATCACCGTGAAGTCACCCTGATGGTTGAACACCCGCCCGCTAACCAGACACTCCGGCTGCACCGCATGGTTTCGTTGCCGGCATTAATCTTTCAGGAAAAATTAGGCCAAGCCGATCCCGATCTTCAAAATACTATAAGCGCGGAACTAAAAAAGCTGTTTAGGCTTTGACGCGACACGTTGCCTGGTGGCAGGAAGTTCGAATTGGTAGCGACGGGTGGATTTGAACCACCGACCCCAGGCTTATGAGTCCTGTGCTCTAACCACTGAGCTACGTCGCCACGGTAATAATGAGACAAACCACATGGTTTTTCTCATCGCGCAGGACGCCGAAACAAGTTCGTCGTTCTGGCTGCTCTTTTCCCTTGCGGGATAGTGTGACAGGGGTAAATATAGCACGATTTGTCTCTGTTGGCTAGGGC
>JANOIJ010000393.1:0-3402 GCA_031407575.1 Gemmatimonadaceae bacterium
CGCGGCGGCGTCCTGCACCGGAACGGTCGTCTTCTCCGAGTCGATCCGCCCCTCGTCGTTCTCGATGCTCAGCGAATCGAGGAACGCGGCCATCATCGGCCGACGATGGCCAAGGTGGAGGTCCACCAGGTAGGCGCTGAGGAGCTGGGCGTCGTCCAGCGGCAGTCGCGCGGCCTCGCTCACGAGCTTGCTGCGGGGCCAGGTGGACACCGTCTGCGGACGAAAGCGCAGCGCCAACGCCACGGCGGCGCGCGTCGAGTTCTTGACCCACCCCTCGGGATCGTCCGTCAGCGCCGCCGACACGCCCACCGAGCGCTCCTCCTGCGAGAGCGCTTTCCATAGACGGCGCACGGTGGTGGTCGTGGGTGCGGCAGCCAGGGCGGCCAGCAGCGGGCGCAGCGAATCGAGAGACGAGGTCATACCGCCGAAGCTAGCGGGTTCCGGGTGGAGGAGGCAGTCGCCGAAACCGCGAGGGCCGGCTTCCCGTCCGGTTTCAGGTCAATGCGGATTTTTCAACCCTTTCGGGAACACGGTTGTCTCATCCGCATCCTCCCACACGGACGCACTATGCAGCGCCGCTATTTTCTCCTCGCAGCACTGGCTCTTGGCCCCATGTCGGCCATCGCCCAGGCACCCAGCCCCACGTTGGCCTCCAAGCGTGAAGCAGCGCCGCCCTCGGCCGAGCCTGTCGGCGCGCGAGCGACGGCACGGACGGCCAGCGCGTCTCGCGCCCCGGTCGCCCCCGTGCTCGATGGCCGCACCACGGACCCCACGTGGGCCAACGCGCAGGTCATCGACCAGTTCCTGGAGTACGAGCCCAACGAGGGCAAGGAGACGCGCTTCAAGACAGAAGTCCGCGTCACGTACGACGACCGCTACCTGTACGTGCTCGCGCGCATGTACGACCCGGCGCCGGACAGCATCATGTCGCTGCTCTCGCGCCGCGACGTCCGCACGCAGTCCGAGCAGCTCAAGCTCGTCATCGATTCCTATCACGACAAGAAGACCGCCTTCCAGTTCATCGTGAACCCGGCCGGCGTGAAGCGAGACTTCTATGTCTCCAACGACAACAATGAAGACGGCTCGTGGGACGCGGTCTGGGACGTCGGCACCCGGATCGACTCCGTGGGCTGGGTCGCGGAGTTCCGCATTCCCTTCAGCCAGATCCGCTACACGCGAGGCCCCGACAAGACCTTCGGATTCATGGTCGTGCGCGACATCGCCCGCAGCGGTGAGCGCACCTCGTGGCCGCTGCTCAAGCGCTCGGTGCAGGGGTACGTGTCGCAGTCGGGCGAGCTCTCGGGCATCGGTGACCTGCCGACGCCGCGACGGCTGGAGATCCTGCCGTACACCGTGGTGAAGAACTCCACGCGCGACTTCGGCGCCGGTCGCGCGGGAGGTCTCGGTCGGTACGAGCATCCGAACAACGTGTCCCTCGGCGCGGACCTCAAGTACGGGCTGTCGTCCAACCTGACGCTGGACGCCACGATCAATCCGGATTTTGGGCAGGTCGAAGCAGATCCCGCGCAGCTCAACCTCACGGCCTTCGAGACGTTCTTCGACGAGCGCCGGCCGTTCTTCCTCGAGGGGGCGGGCATCTTCAACTTCAACACCAACTGTGGCGACATCGACAGCGACTGCACGGGTCTCTTCTACTCGCGTCGCATCGGACGCAGCCCGCAGCTGGCCGGCAACTTTGGTGACCCCTCGAGCCCGACGGCCACGCCCATCGCTGCGGCGGGCAAGGTCACGGGACGCCTGGCGAACGGCGTATCGATTGGCCTCCTCAACGCGATGACGCAGGAAGTGGCGGGCGTCACCACGTTCAACGGGCGGGTCGCCGCCATCGAACCGACCACGAACTACAGCGTCCTGCGCCTCCAGAAGGACCACGGAGACGGCCAGGGCGACATGGGCATCATGCTCACGGGCGTGAACCGGTCCCTCGACACGCTATCGTCGCCGTACCTGCGCAACTCGGCATATTCGGCGGGCATCGACCTGCGCCGCCGCATGTTCAGCAAGAACTACGAGCTACGGACGTTCCTCGCGATGAGCGAGGTGCGGGGCTCCGCACAGTCGATCGACGCGCTCCAGACCAACACCGTCCACGCCTACCAGCGCCGGGATGACGGCGTGGTCTACGATCCCACGCGCACGTCCCTCCGCGGCGACGCGCAGCGCATCTCGTTCAGCAAGTTCGGCGGCGGAGTGACGCGATTCCAGAGCGTCTACCAGCGCTATTCGCCGGGCTTCGAGACCAACGACGTGGGCTACCAGCAGCGCGCCGACCACCAGATGTTCCGCAACTGGTTCGCGCTCCAGTTCAACAAGCCCACGAAGATCTACCAGAAGGCGTTCTTCAACTTCAACGCGATGGAAGAGTGGACCACGGAGGGGTTGGTGCTGGGCAACGGGCTCAATCACAACAACCACATCCAGTGGAAGAACTACATGTGGACCCACCTCGGCTTCAACCTGAACGGCTACCACACGTCATACAGCGATCGTGAGGCGCGCGGCGGCCCGGCAATCCGCCGGTCGCCGAACCAGAATTTCTGGGCGGGGGTGGAGAGCGATTCGCGTCGCCAGGTGACCGGGAGCGTGTCGTTCGGCGGAGGCCGCTCCGACGAGGGGCGTTCGTTCTACGGCTACCTCTCGCCCAACGTCAACTTCCGCCTCTCCAGCCGTTTCTCGGCGTCGGCGGGCATTGGCTACAACCGCAATGGCGATGACTGGCAGTTCTACAACCGCTACGGCGCCGTGAGCAGCGACACGACGCACTACACCTTTGCGCATCTGGACCAGACAACGGTGAACATGAACACGCGCCTGAACTTCACGGCGACGCCCAACCTCTCCTTCCAGCTCTTTGCCTCGCCGTACGAGTCGAAGGGCACGTACTCGGACCAGAAGGAAATCCGCGACCCGCGCGCGGCAAAGTTCGCAGACCGCTTCAAGCCGTACAAGAACAGCGCGGGCCAGTTCGATGGGTTCAACTTCCGCCAGTTCAACTCCAACGCGGTGGTCCGCTACGAGTACCGCCCTGGCAGCACGCTGTTCATGGTCTGGCAGCAGGGCCGCAACAACTACCTGACCCCGGGCGATGCGGGCTATACAGGCAACTACGCGATCTCTCGCGACTATCGGAGCGTGTTTGCGGATCACCCGAACAACACATTTCTCATCAAGTGGTCGTACTGGATCAACCCGTGATTTGTCATCCTGAGCGCAGCGAAGGATCTGCACCTCGCCGAAGTGCAGATCCTTCGCTGCGCTCAGGATGACAAACTCGGGCTCACGCTCAAGCTGCGGCTCGCGGTTACTGACAGCTCGAAGCTCAGAAAGGAGAAGGGGCCACCGGCCAAATACGGGGTGCCCGTATTTATTGGGAGGGCCGCC
>JANOIJ010000407.1:0-2226 GCA_031407575.1 Gemmatimonadaceae bacterium
AGCACGCCGTCAGAGCACGCCGTCAGAGCACGCCGTCAGAGCACGCCGTCAGAGCACGCCGTCAGAGCACGCCGTCAGAGCACGCCGTCAGAGCACGCCGTCAGAGCACGCCGTCAGAGAGCACGCAGTCAGTGCACGCAGTCAGACTATCGCTTCGGCGGCGGGGTGTTTGTCCGGACTTCCAGCCGATGTATCAACACACTCGGCGGCGTGGCGACGACGCTCGCGAGGGCCTCCGCCACATCGTCCGCTGAGAGCTTCCACTGGTCCGCGGCCGTCGTCACCTTGCCGCCGAACTCCGTTGCGACGCTGCCCGGCATCACCACGGACACCTTCACACCGCGGTCGCGCACCTCGAGCATCAGCGACTCCGACCACGACGTCACGAACGCCTTGGTCGCACCGTAGCACGACCCGCCCACCCATGCCGAGCGTCCGCCGATGGAGCCGATGGTGCAGACGTGGCCGCTGCCGCGCGACATCATCGGTGGCAGCACCGCGCGCGTGACGTGAAAGAGCGCGTTGACGTTCAGGTCGATCATCTGTTGCCATTCCTGCGGCGCGAGGTCGACGAACGGCTTGATCACGCCGATGCCCGCGTTGTTCACCAACACGTTGACGTCGATTCCCGCGAGCGCCGGCGCGATGGCCGCGGCATTCGTGAGATCGAGCGGAATGGCGCGGCACCGGCCTCCGCCGTCGCGGATTTCCGCGCTGAGCTGCTCGAGCTCCGCGGCATTGCGAGCCACCGCCACGACCTCGTACCCATCGCGCGCGAGTCGCACGCACACCGCCCGCCCGATGCCGCGCGACGCACCGGTCACCAGCGCGACGCGCGGCGCGGGAGACGTCACTGCGCCACGCGCAGCACCGCGCCGTAAATCATCTTCGTACCGAACTCCAGGCTGGCAAGCGGAATGCGCTCGTCGTTGCCGTGCATGCGATCCTCGTCGTTCTGGTTCATCGGAAAGGGCAACAACCCGAACGCCTGCATGCCCCAGTTGCGCAGCCGCGCGCTGTCCGTCGCGCCGGTGCTCAGGTAGGGCACAACCGCCAACGACGCATCCAGCGCCTGCGCGCTGCCGCGAATCGCGTCGAACATCGGCGAACGGAAGTCCGACGCCGGCGCATCGTCGCCACGCGTCGCGATGGTGACGTCCACCAGCGGATCGCCGATCACCACGTTCAACCGCTTCACCACCGAGTCGATCGACTGGCCTGGCAGCGTCCGCACGTTGAGCTTCGCCGTCGCATCCGTCGGGATGACGTTCGTGCGAATGCCGCCTTCGAGCATCGTCGCGGAAATGCCCGTGCGGATCACGGCGTCGAACACCGGGATGCGGCTCAGCACGCGCGCACCACGCGCAACGCGCCGCGTGTCGCGCGATGCGACGTCATTCATCGCCTGCCGCTCTTCGCCGTTCGGCCAGACCTTGCCGAGTTGGGTAAAGAACTCGCGCGTCGTCGGCGTGAGGAACACCGGCTCTCTGTGTGCGCTCAACTTCTCAAGCGCTCGGCCGAGCCGCAGGATGACGTTGCCGGCCAGTGGGATGGACGCGTGCCCACCGGGTCCGTGCGCGGTGACGTTCACGACGTGGGACACCTTCTCGGTGTTCTGCACGGCGACGTAGAGCAGCTTGCCGCCGACGATGCGCGTGCGGCCACCTTCGTTCAGTGCGAATTCCGCCTTGATCAGCTCGGGATGCTTGTCGATCAGCCATCCCATCCCGAAGTCGCCGCCCTGCTCTTCATCCGAATTGGCGACGAAGATGACGTCGCGCGAGAGCGAGCCGCCCTTGTCGATCACGTTCCTCTTGAGCAACAGCATGGTCTGCAGGTTGGCGGCGAGCATGCCCTTGTCGTCGATCGCGCCGCGCCCATACAGGTAGCCGTCCTTGATCTCGGCGGCGAAGGGATCCACCGACCATTTGCCGCGCTCCACGCCCACCACGTCCATGTGGCCCATGATGAGCACGGGACGCTTGCTGCCATTCCCCTTGATCCGCGCAACGACCGCCGCGCGGCCCGGTGCGGGCTCGAAGAGGGGGGTCTCGATGCCCGCCGCCTTGAGCGTGCTGTCGAGGAACTTCCCCACCTGCATCTCGGCGCCCGGGGGGTTCACGGTGTTCAGGCGGATCATCGTCTGAAGATGCGCGAGCGTCTGCGTGCTGGCGGCGGCCCAGTCGGGTTCCTGTGCGGCGAGCGGTGCGGTGGCGAGCGTCATGA
>JANOIJ010000404.1:0-16898 GCA_031407575.1 Gemmatimonadaceae bacterium
CGGCACATACTCGGCCAGCTATGCGGTCAGCGCGACCAACTCCACCAATGGTCCACGCACCGTGAATGTCACGTTCACCGTATTCGGGCCCCGGCTCCAACTGAGCAGCTCGACGGCGGCGTTCACGGCCTTTGCTGCGACACCGACGCCGCCCTCGCAGTCCATCACCGTCACCAACACCGGCTCGAGCACGCTGACAAACGTGCAGGTGAGCGCGGTGAGTCATAGCGCCGGCCAACCCACCGGCTGGTTGACGGCGTTCAACAACTTTGGAGCGAACACGACCATCACGCCGGGCGCACAGAATTCCGTCATCATGAGCGTGGACGCGACTGCACTGCCCGTTGGTACGTACACCGCAACATTCCAGGTCAGCGCCGCGAATTCCAACAATGGACCGCTCACCGTCACCGTCACGCTCGTCATGAGCGCGCCGCCGGTCATTCATTTCAATCCGGCGAATCCAGCGTTCACTGCAGTCTTGAATGGTGCAAATCCGGCGTCCACTATCGTGAGCGTCACTGGGAATGGGCTCACCGGCCTCGTGGTGCAGAGCATTACCTACGGCGCCGGCCAGACGACCGGGTGGCTCGCAGCAACACTCGCGAGTGCCACAACACCCACTACGCTCACACTCCAGCCGACCACCGGCGCGCTCGCCGTTGGTACATACAACGCCACCGTGACCGTGTCGTCAGCGTCCAGCGGTGCAAGCAACACGTTGCCCGTCACCCTGACCGTCACGGCACGTCCCGCTATTGCGCTTGGTGCTGCCAATGTGAATGTGGCAGCGATTCAAGGGCAGGTCGCAACGTCGGCGGTGTCCGTCATCAATGCTGGTGGTGGCATTCTCAACGCGCTGAGCCTCGGCACCATTACGTATGCCGCGGGCCAGCCTGTTGGGTGGCTTTCGGCGACGCTCGCCAGCACAACCGCGCCGACACAAGTGAACCTCAGTGCGTCGGCCACTGGTCTCAACCCGGGCGTGTACACCGCCACGGTTCCAGTCAATTCGGCCGCACCAGGCGTGACCAACAGTCCACAGGCATTCACCGTGACCTTCACCGTGAGCGCACCGTTGGCGCCGACAATCGCACTGTCGACGAGCAGCCTTGGGTTCACCGCGCAAGCCGGCCTCGCATCACCCCCCACGCAGACCGTTGGCGTCACCAACTCGGGCTCGGGGATGCTGACCGGACTTTCGGTCGGGGCGATTGTGTTCGGTGCCGCACAGCCCACCGGCTGGCTCGCGGCCACGCTCAACACGACGGTTGCTCCCGCAATACTCACCGTCACGCCAACACTCGGCGCGCTTCCCGTCGGTACGTACACAGCCACGATTCCAATCAGTTCGTCGGCGCCCAACGTGACGAACAGTCCGCTCACCATCGCCGTCACCTTCGTGGTGACTGCAGCGCCGGCGCCACCGGTCATCACACTCGCGCCCTCGTCGCTCGGGTTCAGTGCGCCGGCTGGCGGTGCAAGTCCAGCGTCGCAGACTGTTGCAGTGGGAAATGGCGGTGCCGGAACCGTGCAGGGTCTCGCCGTTGGCAGCATTGCGTTTGGCGCGGGCCAACCTGTTGGCTGGCTCAACACGTCGCTCAACTCCACCACATCACCGGCTACACTCACGGTCAATGCGGTGACTGGACCGCTCCCCGTCGGCACATATACCGCCACCATTCCCATCACGTCCAGCAACGCGGCGAATAGTCCGGCCACGGTGTCGGTGACGTTCACGGTGACGGCCGTTCCAACCATCGCATTGTCGGCGAACAGCTTGGCCTTTACCGGCAACACGGGTGGAGCGCCACCACCGCAACAGAATGTGGCGATCACCAACAGCGGCACCGGTACGCTCTCCGGCTTGACGCTCGATGCCGTGGTGTACCCGGCTGGTCAACCAATTGGTTGGCTCGCTCCGTCGCTGTCTGGGACGACAGCTCCTGCGATACTCACACTGCAAGTCAACAACACGACCTTCCCGCCCGGTACCTATTCGGCGACGTTGGCCGTGCGTTCATCGGTTGCGTCGAACTCGCCGCAAATAATCACCGTTACATATCAGTTGGCGGCGACACCCGCGATCGCGCTGTCCACGACGTCACTGACTTTCACGTCGGTGTCCGGTAGCGCGAATCCGCCGGCGCAGTTGGTCAACGTCACGAACGGCGGAACAGGTACGCTCTCCGGACTGGCGGTCAGTTCCATCACGTACGGCGCCGGCGCGTCAGGGTGGTTGACGGCGACGCCAGGTGCCACCACGGCACCGATGAGCATCTCGGTGCAACCGGCAACGGGCGCGCTGAGCGCGGGCACCTATGACGCCACCGTAACGGTGACGTCGCCCACGGCCACGAATTCGCCGCAACAGTTCAGCGTGCATTTCGTTGTCACACCATCCGCGCCGCAGCCCGGCATCGTCATCACGCCGGGAGCGATCATGCTGTCCATGCAGGCACGCTCACCCTCCACGCGTACCACTACCGTCCAGATCACCAACGCCGTCGCCGGCGCGCTCTCCGGACTCATGGTCGGAGCGCCCATCTACGTCAGCGACGCGGGATGGCTTTCGGCAACGCTCGGCCAAACCAGTACACCGGCCACGTTGACGCTACGAGGTTCAACACGGACACTCGTCCCGGGTGTCTACCAGGCCACAGTACCGGTGAGCGCCACTGGAGCGGTAACGACGTCTCTTACGATCAGGCTCGAAGTGGTTGATCTCAAGGCGTGCGAACGCGCCCTCACTGACGCTACGCAGCTGTCAGCTGCTGAGCGAGCGAGGCTCGACCAGCTTGGCAACAACGATGGCACCTACAACCTCGGCGATTATCTCGCACTGCGCGCGCGGCTCGGCCTGCCGTGATCGCGGGGCACAGCCTTCGATGGGGATGGAAACATCCCTACCGAAGACCGGTCGTTGCCTGGTAGTTGATCTACAGCGGCGTTCGTGAAGCGAATGCAATCGTTCCGTTCACAACCAGAGTCGCGCGTATCGCGACCGAACCAGGAGGATAGATGCACAGTTCCCGAGGCCTGAAGGCGTTACTCGCAATTGGTGCGCTAGCGGTGGTGACCGCGAGCATCGGCGCGTGCGGCAGTGACCAGCTGACCGCGCCCGATGACGTGCGCACACCAGCCAACGCGACAGCAAGCACAGTGAGGACAGACGCGTATGACCTGCGTGCATCTTCAGCGGAGCAATCGGGTGGCGCGCTCATGTTCGACGTGGCGCGCGCGCTGATCGATTCCGTTACGTCAACCACCGGCACCGTGTTCATCATCGACGGTGGCTCGGCAGGCGCGAGCGATGTCACAACGCGCGTGGTGTACACCGGCCAATTGCGTGACGGCGTGATTGCGACGCTCTGGACACACGGCGGACACGATCCACTGGTGACCGTGCAGCAAGCCGCGGACGTGGGCACCTTGGCGACGCGCACACCCGCCGAATTCAGGCTCACAGCAGCGGCGCGGCCGCATTAGCGCATGCATACCACGCGTACTCCACCACAACAACGTCAACACAGTCACAACCACCTGACACTGAGAAGACGACCCATGAAACAGTTGACGAAGCGGTTCACGACAACGGCGACCGTCATTGCCTTGTCGCTCACGGCGGCGACGGTGGGCGCGCAATCCGTCGCGGCCAGCGTGAATGCGGGTCGTGCACCAGTGGATGAGTACTGGACAGCAGCATCCGTGGGTTGGTTTTATACACCGACCAATAGCTTCGCACTGCTGAGTGTGTACACGCAATTCCTTGCCACGGGTGGGACGGATCGCAACGTGACGGTGGAATTGCTCACATCACCGCGGGCGGACGGCGGCACGCTGCTCACGTCCGGCGTATTCAACACGTCGTCCGCACGCGGCGTTTTTGGCGGCGCGACGTTTGCCAGCGCATTCAACCTGGTCGCGAACACGCAATATTTCCTCGGCTTTCGCAACATGGCGCCGCCCGGCGCTGGTGATTTCAATCTGGTTCCCGAGTCCGAGTTGCTGCGGGCGAACTATACCGGTGACGCTGGCGCGGAGTTCCTGAGCGCGCTGCGGTTCGATTTTGACGATGACGGACAGTATCAGCTCGAGGCCCCGGACGGTTTTGTCACGCAGCCGATGCTGCAATTGATACAGCAGGATGCAACGACCGTTACGCCGGAACCGGGCACCGTTTGGATGCTGAGCGCCGGGCTGCTTGTTCTGTTCGCGATGACGCGCTACCGGACGCGCGTGGGATAGGTTCTGATTCTGTCGTCCTGAGCGAAGCGAAGGGGACCTGCACTTGCTTTTGGGTGCAGGTCCTTCACTTTGCTCAGGACGACAAATACCGCACGGAGCCAGCCCTCGATGCGATTCGCCCCTGCCTCCCTGCTCTTCCTCGCCCTCGCTGCGCGTGCGACCGGAGCCCACAGCTCACGCCAAAGCAGCAATTTGCAAAAGACGTCAACAGGTAGTTGGTCGAGATCAACTCGTCGACAATGACGTCGGGGACGACTGCTGCTGCCGATGCGGCTGGTCAAACGATTCCGCAATGCGGGGTCCGTGGATACCTAAGGGACCGTAAATAGATAACTGACTCACTTCTTCTGACGCGGACGGAGCGTGTAGTTCCACTCGCCATGAAACGCATGCGGAGTGAGACGCAGGGACGCCCATTGGTCCTCGGTGATCAGCACGCCCTTCGGATAGCGCCGCGCGTCGACCTCGGAGCGAACGCGGAGCCCTGTGCGGCTGCGCGTCGCGCCGATGAGGCTCACGATCGTACTGAGGCTTTCGAGCGGTTTGCCTCGCCAGTTCATGGCGATGAACGAGAACAGGCGATGCTCGATCTTATTCCACTTGCTCGTGCCCGGCGGCAATTCCGTTAGCAGGCATTGTGGAGATGACGTCATCGCGTTGGGCTGAAAGGTGTCGCTGTAACACACTTCGCCCCCATGACTTGCGCACGGCGACGTTCGCATTCACACAGCAGTGGCCCCCGCGCTCTTAGTGTGGCGCATATTGAAGCGTCAACGGTCACCAACGGTCACCAGAGTCAGTGGCGACGGGGCGCAACCTGAGCGGGCATTCGGGGGCCGTCCGCCGTGTGCTTCGCGGCTGGACATCGGGGTGCGAGGCAGCACCGTGCGACTCGCGCTCTACGGCGCTGCCGCCACGTATCAGCCTCGGCGGTTGGGTGTTCTCTGCCGCTCGCTAGCTCGTGGCGGTGCCGAGCATGCCGTCGCGGGCGAATGGGACCACTACGGCAGGAGGTCCCTTGGCCCGGCGAGAGGCGCGGACTCCGGCTAGCACACTTGCAGGACGGGATGCTCTTGCGGATCATCTACCTGACTCCGTCGGTCCAATGAAGACAGGCGCTTCAGCCGCGGCGGATAACCAGGACGACGGGTCGGGTGTGAACACAAGAGGAGGCGACGAAGGCGGCCACGGTCGCAGCCGACGGGACGGCTTACAGTAGTAGGCCGTGGGCGGCGTGATTGCGAGCATGGTCGGGGTCGAGCAGCGCCGCGAGATACGGAAGCGAAATGGGACGCATGATTACGGATGCCGGACTCCTGGTTGACCACGATACTGGTTGGCGGATTTCGACGCGCTCGTCGGATGCCTCTGCAGACATCGTAGCGTACAGCAAGGCACTCACTGCCGGCGGCGAAGCAAGCGCGTATATCGAAAGTTGGTACAACCACTCGGCCGGCAGGCCCCTTTCCCAGACATCGCGATACTTGGCGTCCAGAAAGCCGCATAGCTCCTTGCCGTCGAAAAGGGCATAGCCTGGTCGGGGCGCTGGCGGGCAACGCCGCCTAGGGTTCTCATCGCGTGAGTAGGCGAACACGTTCAACTGGCTAAACTCTGCATAATTACGTCATGGACCTATCCACAACCCTTTTGCCCTTCGTAGCTTGCAATGCGTTGAGCAATAGATGGTTGTTCTGGTGGTCGATGCTCACCGCCGCGACCGCCGTCGCGCGGTTCCGGCGAGACCCAGGAGCCCCTGTCGCGAGCAGCAGAGTGCTCGCTGGCTCAGGCCGTGCGACGACACAAGACAGCGTCGCGGTCCCGTCGGAGTTGAACGTCGCGGTGCCGAGCAGGTGATCGTTTCCTCCTATCCAGTCGATGCCGGCGAGCGTCAGGTGTAGCCCTCGAGCTTGGGAGCGTCCAATCGAATGATCGAGTTCCGTACACTCGGCACATTGGACCTGCGCGACTCGTCGGGGTCGAGGGTCTCGGCGGTCCTCGTACACCCCAAGCGCGTCGCGCTACTCGCATACCTCGCGGTGGCCACGCCGCGCGGATTCCACCGGCGGGACACGCTGCTCGGTCTTTTCTGGCCCGAGTCCAGCCAGGAGCACGCCCGAGCGTCGCTGCGCAAGGCCGTGCACCATCTGCGTCGCGCGCTGGGGAAAGATGTCATCGTTGGTCGTGGAGACGAGGAGCTCTCGATGGCGCCCGATCTCCTGTGGTGCGATGCGGTGACGTTCGAGGACGCCGTCGACGCGCACGACGAATCGAGTGCGCTCGAACTCTACCGGGGACCGCTGCTCGATGGTTTTTTCGTCGCCGACACGCCGGAGCTCGAGCGGTGGATCGAGAGCGAGCGCGCGCGGCTGCGCGACCGGGCGTTCGAGGCGGCTTGGCGACGCGCGGAGCGGGAGGCGGAGGGCGGGCACGCGATCGAGGCCGCGGTGTGGGGACGCCGGGCGGCCGCGCTGGCGCCTGACGACGAGGGAGCGCTGCGGCGGCTGGTCACGCTGCTCGACCGGTTCGGGGACCGCGCGGGAGCGATGAGCTCGTACGACGACTTCGCGCGGCGGCTGCGCCAGGACCACGACGTGGAGCCGTCGGCGGAGACCCAGGCGCTGATGCGCGTCGTGCGTAATCGAAGTGCAGTTCCTGCCGCGGCCATCGTACACACGATCGCCGAGTCGCCGGTGGTGCCGGCAGTCGGTCAGGCGCAGGCCAGGGAGCCCTACTCGGATACCGGGCACGTGCCAGTACGCCGTCGCTGGGTCGCGGCTGCGTTTCTGCCTGTGGTGCTGGTGCTGGCTGGGACTTTCTTCGCGTGGAGGGCGTGGCGTGAGCCGGTGCGCACGGAGCCGCTTGCAGCAGTACCGCTCACCACGCTCCCTGGCGTGGCGCGCTATCCCTCATTTTCTCCGGACGGAGACCATGTGGCCTTCACGTGGACAGGGCCCAAGCAGGACAATCCCGACATTTACGTGCAACAGATTGGCTCCGGGTCTCCGTTCAGGCTCACGACCGACCCGGGCAACGACTTCAACCCCGTCTGGTCGCCAAACGGCAGATGGATAGCCCTTCTGCGCAGTCAGTCGGATGTCGGCAGGAATGAATTACGGCTGATCCCGCCAGTGGGCGGGCCAGAGCGCAGGTTGGCCGAGATCCGCGTGCGCGGCGGGACGGGCGTCACTCCGCCGTACCTTGCCTGGTGTCCGGACAGCACCTGTTTGGTGGTGACCGACTCTCCGGGCGAGGGCAAGCCGGATGCATTGTTCGTCATTTCGTTGGCGACTGGAGAGAAAAGGCAGTTGACCCATCCGCAGCACCCTGCTTGGGGTGACACCAACCCCGCCGTCTCTCCCGACGGCAAGTGGTTGGTCTTTCGCCGAATGGCCGGCTTGTTCGTTGGTGAACTTTACCAATTGCCGTTGGGAGGCGGCGTGACCGCAGCAGGCGAACCGCGGAGGCTCACGCTTCCCACGCTGAATGCGGACTACCCTGCCTGGATGCCCGACAGCAAAGAGATTCTCTTTTCCGCGAAGGGAAGTCTCTGGAGGCTCGCCGTCCTCGGGGGAGGCACGCCGGCCCGCTTGCCTTTCGTAGGCGACTACGGTTTGATGCCGGTAGTTTCGCGGCCCCAGCCCGGACTGCCGGCGCGCCTGGTCTACGTCCGCACTTTCGAGGACGGCAATATCTGGCGCGTCGAGACCTCCGCTCCCGGCGCTGCGGCATCCTCGCCGCCCGCCGTCGCGATCGCCTCCACCAGATACGAGAGCATGCCGCAGTTTTCTCCCGACGGCCGCCGCGTCGCGTTCACGTCGGATCGCTCGGGAACCTGGGAAATCTGGCTCTGCGATGCCGACGGCAGGAATGCCGCCCCGCTCACCTCCATGGGCGCGGTCGCGGGCTACCCACACTGGTCTCCGGACGGCGAGCGGATTGTGTTCCACTCCAGTCTCGAAGGTCAGTGGGACGTATACATGATCCCTGCAGCCGGCGGCACGGCGCGAAATCTCACGAACCACCAAGCCACCGATGCGTTCCCCAGCTTCTCCCGGGACGGCCAGCGGATCTACTTCAGCTCGACTCGAACGGAAGAGCGGGATCAGACCATCTGGAAGATCCCGGTATTCGGAGGGGATGTCGAGCAAGTGAAAAACATTGCCGGCGTCGCGGCCCAGGAGTCGCCGGATGGCGCGTATCTCTACTACGTGGAGACCATAGACCGGCCGAGCGCCCTGTGGCGTGCGCCGACCTCGGGCGGGGTGCCGGCCAAGGTCCTCGATGGAGTGATTCTCGCCAACTTCGTGGTGCTCACGGGGGGCATCTACTACATCGACCGGCCCTCGGGTGAGGGCGGCGTCCACTACCTCGACGCGCCGTCGGGGGAGACACGGCTTCGCTACGTCGACTTCGCGACGCGGCGCTCCACGACGGTGGCTCGTAACCTCGGCAACGTGGACATCCCGCTCACGGCATCGCGGGACGGCCGCACGATTCTTTATTCGCGTTTAGATGCCAGCGTGAACGACCTGATGCTTGTGGAGAACTTCCGGTGAGCAGCGCACGGTCAAGCGTGGTCAGCTAGCGCCCAGAACTGCTCTCATCCGACGTCAAGACCGCCGTTCCCGCAACCGGAGCACTCGAGGAACGCCCGGTTTCCACTGTGATACCGCGGGTCGGCGATCTCGTTGCCGAACCTGCCGACCCTCAATCACAGGAACAGACACATGACCCGAAACGCACTGATGGACCGAGCATGCATCACTCGTCGAGCACTTGTCGCTCTGCTGGTGAGTGGTTTGGCCTTCTCCGCGGGGGCACAGACTCAAGAGATCGTGGTGACGCCGTCCAACCCGCAAGGCTGGACGACCCTGATCTTCGGAAACGCCAATGGCGACTGGGATACCACGCATCCTCGCAGCGGGAATGGATCGGCGCGCATCGCCATGAACGACGCGTCATCGGCGGGCGTGGATCACTATAACGAACTCGCGCCGCAATCGATGGCAGGCTTGTCGCGCCTGTCGTACGACTGGTACAGATCGAGCGCTTCCACGTCCTCCGCGGTACTGAGCCCGGTGTTCGCGCTCTTCATGTCCGACGGCGATTTCCTTGTGTACGAGCGAGAGCAGAACGCACCGGGAGCGGCACCCACGGACGTCTGGGTCACCGAGAACGTCTTGGGCGGAGCATACTGGCGCTACACACTGGCCTCCATCACTGGAGACTGTGGGCACCGCGCCATGTTCACGACGCTGTCTGACTTCAACACGCAGTGCTACGGCGGGAACGCGCAGTTCGTCGGCTTCGACATGTGGATGGGCGGCGTCGGTCCGGGCTCATTCGATGCGGCGGTCGACAACCTGACATACGCGATCGGCGGTGACGCGGTCACCTACAATTTCGAAGCGGACGCCGTCGTTGCGACGCCCGAGCCAGCATCGATAGCGCTGCTCATCACGGGTCTCGTGGCGCTCGTTCCAGTGGCTCGGAGACGCCGATAGTCAGCGCATATCGAGTCTCGACCAGCCGAAGACCGGGGCGGTGTTCGCACGGATGCTGTCTTATGCGATTCTGAAAGCATCGCGCATTACGAATAGCGAACACTGAGAACGGGGCAGCACTGAGAACGAAAGACGAGTGACGGATGAACGGGTCGTCGAGTACTCCGCCATTCGTCTTCCGTTCTCCGTGTTCATACCCATCGTCCGCGCCACGACGTCACTGGTTGCGCGACTGCGCCTCCACAGCGCGCAGTAGCCCATCGAGTGCGCGGCGGTCGTAGCTGTGGCGCGAACCCCCACTCGAGATTCACATCTGCCGTCTTGTGAATGCGAGTCACACCAGACAGCGCTTTTCGCGCAACGTGTCATCGGACTCAGGCGGGGCGTCGATGTGATCGCGCCCAGCTGTCCAGACGTCATTCGCGCCGAAGACGAAATGCTACGGAACGAACGTCTGGATTCTGCGACGCCGTCCGCGCTCGTCGTTCGCCGAAGGTTCTCAGTTTGCCAACGCCCTTCATTTCCTATTCCACGTGGTCTGACTACGACCCTGGACGTCCAGCCAGCGAGACTGGCATTTGCGAGACATTTCAGCGTCAACGTCCCCAGCGACCCGCACGCAAATCACGCTGCTACAACGAGTTAGTCAACGCGCGGTGGGGGTGTCAGCGCCAACGGTCCCCAAGCTCGACGCAGTTGGTGACCGTTGTGGGGACCGTTGGGACACGCGAAATCGGCTTGCCGAGACCGGCAGCCGATTTTCGTAAGTGCTCATTATACAACGACATACAGAGCGGGCGACCGGACTCGAACCGGCGACGTCCAGCTTGGGAAGCTGAGCGAAACCAATGGGGTCCGTGCTCTACCCGCTAGCCACGGCCTCCAGACGCCCCGCTCACTGCGCTTCTCGCCAACCACTTGGCGTCTATGGCGCTTCATTGGCCCCCAGTGGCCCCCGAATCCCGTACGGGTGCTGAATGAACGACCAAATGGCTTCGATCAGGAGGTTCCTCCGGCCTGGCTATTGGGAACCGGACCGCGGGCGTCCAGCCATCGCAGCCTCCGTCAGATCGCCTCAAGTACAAGACGATGAGCTACCAGTCCTATGGACTCCCGCCAAAGCTCGGCCGTCTCCACTCGAAACCGACCGATAGTTAGGTCGATTGGCACCCATGAACCCCCGATACTGGTCCCTCGATACGCGGCTTCGAAGAGCCGCATACGCGGGCACACAACGGTTAAATCCGGATTCACCCTGCGAAACTCCTCTGCTGGTATAGCGCGTACGTGTTGCAGCACCTCCGCATCAGGTGGCCCGAATTGAACGTGCACCAAGATCCCGCCAACCGCACTCGTGGAGCTGCTCAGCCACGTGGCGTCAGCAGGGCCCCCGCCAAGGATGATTGCGTGTCGCTTCGTATCGACGGGCATTGCGCTCCAATAGGCGCTGCCGTACTCAAGAGCACGGTCGTAGTCGGTCCCGATTCTGTCGCCTGCCAACGATAGGGACCTCTCGCTGCCGCCCCAGTGCGGCAACAGATCTTCCTCTAGGAGGATCAGAGGTGATCCCTCAGATCGAGCCCATACAGATGGTTTTGCGTTCAATTGGCACGCTGCCTACAGGAGTCGCTGAATAGCCACACGCGCTCTGGTAATCATGGCCACTGCCTCGCCCATCATTGAGTTTGTACCGGGCCTAGGTGGAGTAGAAGGTCCCGCGGCCAGACCGGTGCTATCGAAAATGTCGTCGACAAAATCCCAGGGGCAGGTGCCATTTCTGATCTTGTTCATTCTCGCAGCTTGATCACCACCCTCTTGCTGCTGACACGGCAGGCAGCTCGGCGCTCCCCAGAAATTCGTGATTCCGAGCCATCGTGCCCATGACTGCGCTGGAATGTGATCAAGGACCCAGTTGCCCTTTGGTGTTCCTGGTGTGTCGCAGCCGCATCGCCAGCAGCCGTGTTGTGCACCGAGCGTATTTATTTGCGCTTGCACGGCGGCAGTGGCTCGTCCCTCCGCCACGTCATCGACGAACTCCCCATCGTAAACGTGCTCACGCTGAAAGACTTGCAAGCTCGTCGACATCTGGTGCGCCAACGTAATTCCGATGACGGCGATGCCCGCCATCGCCACTTCAGTCTCCGTTAGTGTTCGGAGGCCTGTCGGATCGACGCGGTTGAATGGATCGTTTCCGACATACGCGTAGAGATTGGCGTCCCCACCTTGAAACAGAATTGGGTCTTTTGACGTCCAGCGTGCGGTCTCAGCATCGTAGTCGCGCGCGCCGAAGTGCGTAAAGCCCGTTTGGTTGTCGTGAAGCCCGCCAGCAAATGCGAAGGGCTGGAACCCTGGGTTGCTGTTCGCCACGATTCGCCCGAATGGGTCATAGTCGAGTCGCTGCATGACCTGCCCGCTAAGAACGTTCACCACCAATCGCACGCTTCCGCCTTGATCTGCGAGGAGTCGGTATGTATGCCCGTCCTTCATCATGAAGAGCGGTACGTTCGAGCGCTCACCGAACGCATACCGTGCGGTTATCTCTCCAGCTGCATTGAGTTCCGCGACCGGTGCGAGCGCGCCATCGTACAGCCAACCGCTAACCAAAGCTCCGTTTACGCTTTTTCCGATTCGGCGCCCTTCGGCGTCGACTGCGTAGTCGATGCGAGTCCCATCTTGCGCAATGACGCTGATGAGACTACCGGTTGCGGAGTAGTGATACACAGTTGTATCGGCACCAACGACCCTACTTGTTCGGTGGCCATCCCGGCTGTAAGCGTACGAGGCGGCCCCCTGACTCAAGAGTCGGTCCTGCGCGTCAACGATTCCAGTGAGGACTCCCGTTGGGCGTGTTACCCGTACGTGGTTGCCATTCCTATCGTACTCATAGCTTCCGTATGCGGCGCCATTTCTCAGGACTGTGCGCAGTCGACCGGCTGAATCGTACGCGACGCTATAAGTCGTCTGAATCCCGTCGATCGTCTCCACTGCAGTTACTACGCGGTTCGCCGAATCACGGGTATAGCGCGCATCGAATACTGCGCTCCCTGCATACTTGGCGGAGAGCGTCATTGGCGTCGCCAGCGCGTTGCTTTCGATGGTCGTTACCATCGACCCTAGGGTTGTTCCTGAAACACGTCCGTTGGCAGCATTGCGGGCTACGGAAAGTGAGCCGACGGTTGAGAGCCGGAGGTCCGCATCGTACCCATAGGCTACGATATGGCCGCCATTAACGCTCTGCGTTGCCGATAGGAAGTCAGCGTTGAACGTCTTGGAGACGTACCCGGAAAGGACACCTGCCCACGTAGTCCGTGTCAAGAGCGGTCCATCGAAGGTGTATGCAAGGGAACCTCCGATCGGAGACAAGGCGTATTGGAGCTGTCCAGTCAACGGATGGTACGAGAACGCATACTGGCCGTCGACGGTCTGCATTGTCGAACGGCGCCCGAGACTGTCGTATGTCATCACAATCGTGTCGCCGCTTTGTCGAATAACACGCGCAAGCTTACCATCTGGCTCATACGCAAGCGTTACGGGTGCTGCCGCATCGCCGATAGCAGGTGGCTCGTAAGTACTGAGCCAATTTGTTTGATTGTATGCAAAGGCGTGAGTGGGGCGCGACGGCGGTGTCAAGCCTGTAGCCAAACCGGCGCGGTCTCGTGATATGATCGTGCTGTCTAAACTCGGCCCGATCTGCGCGGTTACCCTCTCCGCGGAGTCATAGCTGAAGCGCGTTTCATACCCAGCAGGAGCTGTTTGAGCGGTCAGTAGACCCCGAGAGTCGTAGGCGTTGCGCCAGATTTTGCTACCACGCGCCACTGCCGAAATGCGGCCGGAAGCGTCGTATGTAGCGGAGACGGAAGCGAGACCGGAAATACTGTCTCGAAGCACTCTACCGGCAGCATCGAAGTGCAGTGTGCGCTGTCGCCCTGCCGGCGTTGTTTGTGTCGATACACGCGTTGCGTAGTTGTAGGTCGTGATCTCTGCGCGACCATTCACGATGAGCGAATCAGTCTCCATCAGTATTGCGTCCGTGATGTCATCACGGATCACTGCAGCCCCCAAACGCACAACTTTCGTAAGGCCGCTCGGAGTTCTGGTCGTGGTGCTCGTTAACGGCGCTTGCATCCCACTTCGAGGATCCGCAGTGGAAATGACCGTCGTTGTTGTCCCGTCCGGCTGACGTGTAACTACGCTGCCATCCGGATACTTTGTTACCTGAGACAGAAGACCACCACGCGTTGTTGTTGCCTGCTGCGCGTTCGTGAGCAGTGCCTCGCCGGTAAGAGTAGTTCGTACGCCCGACGGAGACACGAAGCTTGCGCTTGTTCCCGTCGGCAATTTTACGGCGGACATAGTGATGCTCGAGCCATCAGCCCGTGTTGTGCGCGTCAGCCGTCCATCGGCGTCGTATATTAGTCCTGTTGTGTGTTGATTGGGATCAGTTACCGCCGTGACGAGGCCGTCGATTGCGTAAGCGAATTGCATCTGTCGGCCACCTGTACCAGCAACCCTGGCAAGATCGCCGTTGGCCGTTATTGCAAGCGTTGTGCGCTGACCCGTTGGCGCGACGATGGCAATAGCGTTGCCGGCGCCGTCCCGTTCGATTCTAGTGGCTTCGTTTTCCCGGTCTCGAATGCCAATGACTTTGCCCGATGCGTCGTAGTCAAACGCGAGAACGGGCGCACCGCTCCTTCGATCCACGGTTGACACGTGCCTCCCAGACGCCTCAAAGCTGTACAACGTGCTGCCGTCTGCGGATGCGATGATGAAGGCCGCGCCCGAATAGCCCGGCATCGGCGGCGCGACTTTTCGAATTCGCCCATTCCCAAAGTCGGCCATCAGCACGGCCCCATCGGCCGTCACCGACATCCCGAGTACCGCGTTCAGATACGCACGCCGCGCCGGCCCGCCATCGCCGCCAAAGCGGTTCGCCTTCTGCCCCTGCTGGAAGAGATTCTCTCCGGCAAACCGCCGTACGATGCCATCCGGTGCGATCTGCTCGATCTGATCATCGTTGGCCGCGTACACCGTTCCGTCCGCACTCACGGCAATCGCGTTCACACGCCCGAATCCGAATTGCAGGGCTGGCGTCGCCTGATCCTCTCCTTGGCCGCCACCACCCGCGACCGTGCGAATCACCCCATCCGGCGTGATCCGCCGCACGCGCCGGAAGCTCGCGGTGTAGATGTCGTCCTGGCCAAGATAGAGACTCCCGTCCGCGCCGACCGCGAGACTGGTGACGTCGGCGATGCGCGCCTGCCGAGCGGGCCCGCCATCGCCGGTCGCGCCACCGATGCCCGTGCCCGCGATCACCTGGAGCACACTGTCCGCGCCGAGGCGATAGATGCGATTCAGGTCGTTCTCGAGGACGAAGTACAGCCCGCCATCCAGCCCTGCGGTGAGCGCGCGAATGGCGCTCAGCGTGGTCCCCGTCACGCCGCGACCATCCGCCGCCGCCGTCCCTGACTCGGATCCCACGACGCGCGTGAGAATCCCGGTCGGCGACACGCGAATGATGTGCGGCCGGCCCGGCGACGTGGGGTTGTCGCCGATGTACACCGTCCCGTCCGGGGTCATCGCGAGCGGACCCGGGGCGATGACATAGCTCTGCGTCGCGGGGCCACCTTCGCCCACGATCGTGCCGTCCGGATCGTGCGAGCGGTCGTTCCCGGTCTGAAAGACCGTGGGCGACTGATTCAGTCCCGCGAACCGCTCGATGATGCCGTCCGGCCGCACGCGCCGCACTTCCCAGATGTCGGACTCGAGGAAGCTCCCGTCCGGCATGGCCAGCACGTGCCGTCCGCCCGCGGGATAGCCGAGGCAGGCCTTGGTCGCGGCGCCATCATCGCCACTGGTCGCCGGGCATTGTCCCTTGCCCGCCACCGTCGTGATCACGGGCGTGATCGCGTCGGCGACACGCGTTGTCCCGTCACCGAGATACAGCACGCGCGCCACGGGATCGTAGACGTGATGCACGTTGAAGTCGAAGCCGCCCAGGCCCTGCGCCTTCGCATCCAGCCCGCCCAGCTTCGTCGTGGTCGTCGAGGTGCGCCACCCCGAGAACCGATCCGTCGCGCCCGGTGTGTTCTGCGGCAGCGTGCATGCGGTGGCGTCACACGACAGGCCGAAGCTCTGCCCGCGGTTCGCCGGACCTAGGTACTCCAGCGGAAAGCGGTACCCGACCTGGACGACCGCGGTCGGATTCCCCTGCACGGGACGCCCATAGGCGTCCTTGCCATCCCACGTGTAGGGATAGGAGACGTTCGCACCCGCGGGGAGCTCGAGCTCCGTCACCTGCCCTGCGACCATGACGCCGACATAAAGGCCGAGCAATCCTGCCGGCATCGTCGGGCCCGTGAGCGGAATCTGCAGCGACCGCTCCGCCGCGCCCTCGGCGCGCGCACTCGAATACGCCAGCGAGAGTGGCGTGCCCGGAACGTCCACCGCCTGCGTCGCCACGCGCACGTCGCACTTGATGATGTCGCGCTTGGCGGACGCACATCCCGGCTCGGCCGACGCCACGGGATCGACGCCAAGAATCCGGAACGGGAAGTTCGGATCGAACGGACGGAACGAGCGCAGTTGCGTGCGCATCACCGTGGTGCCCGGCGCGTACGCCATCGCCAGCTGCTCGCGCTCGGCGATGCTCATACCCAGCGCCGTCAACGCGCTCTCGCTGTCCGCGATGCCGTCGCCATTGGCATCCACCGTCGCCACGCCGCCGACGACGCCGAGGACCTTCAACACCCGACCATCGGGCTCCGGGACCCAGGTGCCGAGCAGCCGGTCATACGTGCCGAGCGGCACCTTCGTCCCCGCGGGGAAGCCGAGGAAGTTCTCGACGTACGCCGAAACCGGCTTGGAGAGTGTCACCGCGCCGTTCACCGCCAGCGCTTCGTCCGCCGTCGGCTCCGCGGCATACGTGTAGGCGCTCGCCGCGGGCAGCGGCCCCGGCATCGCCGCGCGCCCGCGCGGGCCCACCGTGAACTCCGTGATGCGAATCGCGAGCGTCGGCGCCGGTTGCGTCGTGCCGTCCGGCAACCGGATGGTCGCGATGGTGCCGGGCTCAAAGATGAACGTCGCCTGGCGCGTCCCATCCGGATCACTGACCACACTCGCCCGCGCGGTCTGCGCCACGCTTTCCAG
>JANOIJ010000069.1:0-5447 GCA_031407575.1 Gemmatimonadaceae bacterium
CCCGCGATGTTGTGGAAGGGTGTGATCCAATGGAAGCCCATGTGGCCCCAGCCGGAGTACACGGCGTCGTTGATCACCCCCGACATGCCGTACTGCTCCTCCTTCGTCGCCATGTGCGCACCGTACCACGCGAGCTCGCGCCACACGAGCGGAGCGGATCGGCGGACGGACGCACGGGATCGGCGTACGGGGGCAGGAAGATGCGCGCGCCGTTGGCGCCCATGTGATGGTGGTCCACGTACGCCTGGGGAATCCAGTCGCGGAACAGCAGCTTTGCCATGTAGCGCGAGTCGGGCAGGTTCTGCTGAAAGGCGTCGCGATTGTTGTCGTGCCCCGCGTACTTCTGGTAGAGCGACGGCGGCCCGAGTCCCTCGGCCGGAGTGCCGAGCGTCTTGCGATACCACTCGGTGACCATGACCTGTCCGTCGGGATTGAACGACGGGATCATGATGGAGATGACGTTGTCGAGGATGCGCTTCGCTTCGTCATCGTTGCGGCTGAGCAAGTCGTACACGAGCTCCACCGCCATCTGGCTGCCGCCGACTTCGGTCGAGTGCATCGTCATCGACTGCAGTACGACCGCCTTCCCGCGCGTCACGAGGTTCTCGAGCTCTGCGTTGGCGATGCCGCGTGGATCGCTGAGTTTTGCGTTGATGCCGCGATACTCCTCGAAGCGCGCGAGGTTCTGCGGCGACGAGATGAACAGCGCGAGGAAGGGACGTCCCTCCGACGTCTTGCCCATGTTCACCACTTTCATGCGATTGCTCGATTTCCCGAGGAGCTCGTAGTAGCGGACCATGTCGTCCCAGTGCGCGAGCTTCTTGTCAGCGCCCATCTGGAAACCGAAGAACGACTCCGGCGTACGCAGCGCGACGCGCGTCGGCTCTCCGCGCGCCGGAGGCCCGATGATGGACTGCGCACCGACGCCGGAAGCGCCGAGCGTGGCGAGCATGAACAGGGAGAGGACGGCGCGCGCAACAGGCGCGGTGCGAAGGGAGAGCTCGGTCACTCGCGACTCCGGTTGATGTTGAATCACGGGTTATCACCCGGACGAGCCATCCACAGCCAGGCGGAGGTGCAGATCCCTCGACTTCGCTCGGGATGACAGAACTTGCGGAAGTGCAGATCCCTCGACTTCGCTCGGGATGACAGAACTTGCGGAAGTGCAGATCCCTCGACTTCGCTCGGGATGACAGAACTTGCGGAGGTGCAGATCCCTCGACTTCGCTCGGGATGAAAAATTAAGGGAGCGGTGCGACGCTAGAGCGCGAGCGCTTCGCTGACGTCATTCTACGAACTGCACCCGCGCCTCGCTGTGTACCAACGGCAAGTGGAGATCCTTCGCGAAGTTTACCCTGAGCGACGTCGAAGGGCCCAGGATGACACCGTCAGGCCCGGACTGCCGCCGCATCCGGACCGGTATCCGCCTCCCCAGCGCCGCGCGGGACGAAGAGCACAGCGACGAACGCGAGCATCGCATAGCACGCCATGAGCAGAAACATCGCGCGATAGCTGCCGAGCAGATCGAACATCAGTCCGTTGAATGGGTCGCCGATCGCGCCGCCCAAGGCCATGCACAGGAGGAAGAGCGAGGCCAGAAGCCCTCGTCGCTCGCGCGGCACTGGCTCGACGAAGAGCGGGTATGCGTTCACCGTCGGCATCGTCCAGCTGGCCGACGCGAGCGCGATCAGCGGGATGACGACCGACATCTGCGTTACCCGGTCCAGCGCGAACAAGCTGGCGGCCATGATGCCAAAGCCCACGAGCATCGCGTTGCGTCGGCCGATGCGGACGCCGATGAAACCGGCCGGCAGCGCACCGATGACACCACCAGCTGCCCACGCGATGAATCCCGTCGTCACCTCTTCTGGCCGCACGCCGAAGCGTTCCGTGCCGTGCAGGGCGTACCAGGTGGTGAACGTCTGGAAGGTGAGCTGCAGGAGGAACGCGGCGAGGAAGACCTGGCGCATTCCCGACGCCGCACCGCGCACCACCGACCACGCCGCGTCCGCAAGCGAGCGAAAGGTGACGTCGGCGGACGCAGATGGCGTCGCAGGCGGCTCGCGGAGACCGATCAGGAACGCCGCGGCGATGACGAGCACCGTGCCGGCCGCAATCAGGAACGCCGTCCGCAGCCCGAGCACTCGGCCGAGCATGAGGAACACGATGGCGCCGACGCACATCTGGAAAGTGACGGACCCAGTGGCAAGGGAGCGGTAGCGCGACGGGACGACATCGGCCAGGAGCGCCTGAAACGGCGCGCGCTGCAGGTTGATCCCAGTGTGCAGGAACACCAGCGCAGCGATCAACAGCGCGAGACCGAACCCGGTGGCGAACGGCAGCATCGCCATGCCGACCGACGACAGCACGAGCGCCGCGAGGATGATCGGCAAGCGTCCGCGCCCACGGTTGCTGGCGCGGTCCGACGCGGGTCCAGCCCATGGGACGAGCAGGAGCAGCAGCACGTTGTCGATGGCCATCACGGCCCCGATGAGCGTGCGGTGTTCGCCGACTGCGTCACGCACGAGTGGCGGAATGAAGGCGCTGAGGAGCGGCCCGGTGACACCAGCGAAGAGGCCCCCCAGCCCGATGAGCGCCACCATACCGTATGGTGCGCGCGCACTTCGCGGAGCGTCGGTGGGAACGTGCTGCGTCGGGACGTCGATCGCCGTCAATGCTGTCTCCTCGGTAGAAGTGCTCCTGCTACAGCAACTTGCGTCGTCAGCGTCCAGATCGCGACTGACGAAGCAAGTTCGTGCCACTTCTGTTCCCGTAGCCCCAGTCGTGCGTCGGGCGCGGGACAGTGCCTTGAAGCGCCGGTGCGTCTTCGGCACCTTACGCGGTGACCACACCCCTCAAGACCCAGCGGGCGCACGACATGATCGTCATCGGCTCCGGCGCCGGCGGCGCCCAGGCCGCGTACGTCGCGGCCATGGCAGGCGCCAAGGTACTGATGCTCGAGGCCGGCCGGCACTACGACCCCGTGCGCGAGACGCCGATGTTTCATCTGCCCTCGCAGGCGCCGCTCCGTGCGGCCGGCACGCTCGACAAACCGCTCGGCTTCTATGACTCCACCGTCAACAGCGGATGGGACGTCCCGGGCGAGCCGTTCACGAACGCATCCACTGATCCCAAGCGACAGTTCACCTGGTGGCGCGCGCGCATGCTCGGCGGTCGCACGAACCACTGGGGACGCATCTCGCTGCGGAACGGCCCGTACGATTTCAAGCCATACAGCCGCGATGGACTGGGCATCGATTGGCCCATCGGGTACGACGACCTCGCGCCGTACTACGACAAGGTCGAGATGCTCGTCGGCATCTTCGGCAGCAATGACGGATTGGAGAACACCCCCAACTCGTCACCCGGCGTGCTACTGCCTCCGCCGAAAGCGCGTGCTGGTGAGCTGCTCGCACAGCAGCGCGCGGCGACGCTCGGCATTCCCGTCATCCCGATTCATCGTGCCGTGCTCACGCGTCGTCAGGACGCGGACACCATTCCGGTCAAGTTGCACCCCGGCAACATCAAGGCGCAGCGCATCCTCGCCAAGGCGATGCGAGAGCGCATGGCCTGCTTCTGGGCTACGGAGTGCGGACGCGGGTGCTCGATCAGGGCGAACTACCAGTCTCCCACGGTGCATCTCCCGCCGGCATTGGCGACCGGAAATCTCGACATCGTCACGCGTGCGATGGTGCGGGAGATCCTCGTCGACCAGAGTGGCAAGGCCACTGGCGTGTCCTATGTCGACACGGCCACCGGCCGCGAACGCACCGTGCACGCGCGCGTGATCATGCTCGCCGCCAGTGCCGCTGAATCGGTCCGCATCCTGTTGAACTCCAAGTCGAGCCGGTTCCCGAATGGCCTCGCGAATTCCAGCGGGCTTCTTGGCAAGAACCTGATGGACACCGTCGGTGCGGGGCTTGGCGGACAGATTCCGCTGCTCGAAAACCTTCCGCTGCACAATGAGGACGGTGCCGGCGGCGATCACGTGTATGCGCCGTGGTGGCTGTACGGTGAGCAACACGCGGGCACGCTCGATTTCCCGCGCGGCTATCACATCGAATTCAGCACGGGCCGGCGCATGCCGGGACTCGGTACCGCGGCCGGCATCGAGCAATTCACCGGCGGCAGTTACGGCAAGGCATTCAAGGCGGACGCGCGCCGCTACTATGGATCGCGAGTCAGCTTCGCCGGACGAGGCGAGATGATTCCGAACGCCGACTGTTTCTGCGAGATCGATCCGACCGTGAAGGACAAATGGGGGATTCCGGTGTTGCGCTTTCACTGGAAGTGGTCGGACTACGAGCTACGCCAGGTGGCGCACCAGCAGAAGACGTTCGCCGAGCTCATCGATGCAATGGGCGGCAAGATGCGCGACACGCCGGCAGCCGACCCATCGAACGCGATCCGCGCGGGTGGCAACGTGAAGCACGAAGTCGGCGGCGCGATCATGGGCAGCGATGCCAACACGTCGGTGACGAATGGGTGGTCGCAGACGTGGGAGGTAAAGAACCTGTTCCTCACGGATGGTGCGCCGTTCTGCTCGAACGCCGACAAGAATCCCACGCTGACCATCATGGCGTTAGCGTGGCGCACGACGGAGTACGCACTCGAGGAGATGCGGAGGGGCAATGTCTGACCCGACGCGCATGGATCGGCGAGACGCGGTCAAGTGGATGCTCTCGGCGGTGGGTTCGGTGGCGCTGTTAGATGGCGATGCGTTTGCGCAGATTCCGCCGCCGTCGAGTGGGGCAGGGTACGGCGTCGACCCCAAGTTACTCAAGACCTACAAGCCAGGCGATCTTTGGCCGCTCGCGATGAACGCGAAACAGCGTCGCGCCGCGGCTGCGCTCTGCGACGTCATCATTCCCGCCGAAGGTGCGACCCCGAGCGCGTCCGCGTTGCACGTGCACGACTTCATCAATGAGTGGATCAGCGCACCGTATCCGGCGCATCAACGCGACCGCGCGCTGATCGTCGACGGACTGGCGTGGATGGACGATGAATCAGCGCGGCGTTTCGGCAAGCCGTTTCACAGGATTGCCAAGCAGCAGCACCATGCGATCTGCGACGACATCTGTTACGAGCCGAAGGCGAAGCCGGAGTTCAAGATGGCGGCGGCGTTCTTTCGCCGATATCGCGATCTCACCGCCGGCGGATTCTACACGACGCCGGCAGGGATGAAGGACATTGGCTATGTGGGGAACGTCGCGCTGCCGGCGTTCCGGGGGCCGCCGAGGGACGTGAGGGCGAGGCTGGGCATCGTCGACTAGAGCGACGCATCTGTAGAACCGCGTCCATTGGGCGCCGGCAATCGGCGCCTGCGTGAGCACCATCCGGGACGCATCCCCCGTGGGGTCAGAGTCGGGGTCAGAGTCGGGGTCAGAGTAAGCGTCAGAGCCCTCTGGATTTCTCTGCGCCTAGGATCAAACCCCCGCGCGACTCTG
>JANOIJ010000084.1:0-7824 GCA_031407575.1 Gemmatimonadaceae bacterium
CGAAGCGAAGGATCTGCACGGGCTGTTGCACTGCGCGTGCAGATCCTTCGCTTCGCTCAGGATGACAAAGCTGAACATGGCGCGGCGGCCTCTATCAGGTCAAACCGAGTGACGAGCACTGGAGATTGGGAACTGGTGACTGATGACTGACCGGCCAATCGAGCCCACTCGACGCTCACGGTCAGTCGCCAGTCGCCAGTCTCCAGTCACCAGTATCAGTCGGAGCACTGAGCGGCACCCGCGTCTTTGTAGTAGCATCTTCGCGACGGTCCCACCCTCGCACGCCACTCATGCGACTCCGCCTCCCGCACCCGCTCGTCCTGCTGCTTGGCGGCGTCGCTATGGCCGCTGTACTCACGTGGATCCTCCCTGCCGGCCTCTATCAGCGCCGCCACGATCCCGTGACCAATCGCGAACTGGTGGTCGCCGGCACGTACGCTCATGTGACATCCACACCCGTAGGACCGTTGACGGCCCTGCTCGCCGTGCCGAAGGGCATCGTCGCTGGTGCGGACGTCATTCTCACCGTGCTGGTCGTCGGCGGTGCGTTCGCCCTCCTCGACGCCACCGGCGTGCTCGCTCGGCTCGTGGGTGCATTGGTGGGCCGCACGAGACGCCCGCGCCTCGTCGTCGTGTTCGTCTGCCTCATCTTCGCGACGTTCGGTGCCCTGGAGAACATGCAGGAGGAGATCATCGCGCTGGTGCCTGTGCTCCTCGTCCTCAGTCGCGGACTGGGCTTCGGCGCCATCACCGCACTCGGCATGAGCGTGGGCTCCGCTGCCGTCGGCGCGGCGTTCGGTCCCACCAATCCCTACCAGACGGGCATCGCGCTCAAGTTTGCCGAGTTGCCGCCGCTGAGCCAGCCGGGCCTTCGCTTCGCGCTGCTGGGCGCGGCGGTCGCGGTGTGGATCGCCTATACGCTGGCCATGACGAGCCGAGACGACGTGCGCCCCGACGTCACCGCACCGGCGCAGGAGCCCGCGACCACGCGCGACTTCGTCCTGCTCGCATTGGTGGTGCTCCCATTCGGTCCGTACGTGTACGGCGTCGTGCGGCTCGACTGGGGATTCAACGAGCTCTCGGCGGTGTTCCTTGCGGTTGCATTTGCCGTGGGGCTCGTGTCGGGCAAGAACCTCTCGGAGACGGCAGTCGCGTTCCTCAAGGCCATGGAGGGCATGCTCGCGGCGGGGCTGTTCGTCGGCGTGGCGCGCGCGATCAGCGTGGTGCTCACCGACGGCCAGGTGATGGACACCATCATCCACGGCCTGGCGACGCCGCTCGCACGCGCGCCCGGCACTGCGGCGGCGGTCCTCATGGTGCCCGTGCATGCCATCCTCCATGTCGCCGTGCCGAGCGTGAGCGGCCAGGCCGCGCTCACCATGCCGATCATGGCGCCGCTCGCCGACCTGCTCGGCATCTCGCGTGATGCGGCGGTGATCGCATACCAGACCGGCGCCGGCCTGATGGACCTCGTCACGCCCACGGGCGGAGCGCTGCTCGCCATCCTGCTCGGCGCGCAGGTGGACTTTACGCGGTGGCTGCGCTTCGTCGTTCCGGGCGTGCTGCTCGTCGCGCTGGTGGGACTGGTCGGGATCGCTTTGTCATCCTGAGCGCAACTTTGTTGTCATCCTGAGCGAAGCGGAGGATCTGCACCTGCCGCTGGGAAGTGCAGATCCTTCGCTTCGCTCAGGATGACAGCTGCTGCACTCAGGATGACAGCTTACTCATCGCGAAACTCCGCGACCCCCTTCACTGGTGTCACGAGCTTGCCCACGCTTTCGTAGTTCTGTCGCGCGGGATTCTCCCACTCCACCCAGCGGCGCACGCGGCCGAATCGCGTCGCGATCCACGCGCTGCCCGCATACGTGAAGCCGGCGGACTCGATGTTCCGGCGCGACACCGCGTTGTCGCTGCGCACGCCGATCATTGCGTTCGACGACAACTTGTGCGCCGCGATGTACGAGAGTCGCGCCCGCAGGCTCTCGCGGTGCAGCCCCTGCCCGCGCGCGGCCGGATGCGTGAAGTCGTCCCATAGGACCGACGGCTTTTCCGGGAGCGGGATGTCATGTCCGAACTCGCTGCCCATCCACTCCGCCGCAGGAATCAGCCAGCCATAATGCAGCAGCACGCCGTTCTCCGCGTGGGAGAACAGCAGGTTGCCGTTGGCGAGCCGTCGCTCCGCCAACTCCAGGAACTCGATGATCGTCGGGTCGGACGGCGACGCCGGCGAATACTCGAGCAGGTCGCGCAGGCTGTTGACGCGCATGCGCCCCAGGTCCGCCTCGCCGCCGCCAGCGGCGACGGGATATTCGTAAATGCGAAACTCGCGGTTGCTGTGCGCCTGCCGCACGACCAGCTCCACGGCCATGCGCGCGAGCTTCACCGGCCCCGCGCGGCGAATGCGCGCCGAGATGCGCGCCGCGCGCCGCAACGACTCCTTGGGGTCGCGGCCAACGGCCGTCACGAGCCACTTGCCCACGGTCGCCACCACGCGCTTGCTGCGAAACCGCGCATGCGACGCACGATCCAGGAACACCTCGAGCACGCTCACGTCGTCGAAGTGCGACGCGAAGCGCTCCTTGTACCGGCGGCCCGGCGTGAGATCGAACACGGTGACGCCCTCCTCGCCCAGCAGCTTGCCGAGAAACAGCAGCAGGAGCTTGCCGGGCGAATGCGCGCCGTACTGCGGCGCGTGCGTCATGAGGCCGAGCGCCGGCACGGTGTCGCGCATCCCGATGTGCGTGGCGATGACCTCACTGCCGGCGCGCAGCACCGTGGCATGCACGAGGCCCGGCTCCGCCATCAGCTCGAGATAGAGCTTCTCCTTCAGCGAGTCGGCGCGGAAGGGCAGGAACGCGCTGCGGCCACCGTGTCGCACGTCGGACTGCTCCGCGACCACGCCGATGATCTCACGCAGCTGGTCCACGGTCTGGAGCAGCTCGAACGTGACAGGCCCGATGCGCTTGAGCCGCGCGATGCGGCTCTTGTTGCTGCTCTTGCGGAACGACGCCGCGACATCGCTGCCCGGACCCACGCGCATCAGCCCGCGCGAATGCGCGCGGATGGAGACGAACGTCCCCCTCGCCTCGGCGGCAGGGACCCATTCCAGCGGCGTGTCGTGCGCGAGGAAGAGGAACGTCAGCGACCCGCGCTTGACCACCGTCCGCAGCGCCGACATCGCGGCAACGGGGAACGTCTGCTGGTTGACGCGCCGCGCGAGCCACGCGTGGTACTCGGCGTGGATGGTGCCGGCGTTGACCACCTCGCCCGCGTCTCGCGAGCGGGCAAGCAGGAGCAGGCCATCCAGGCGGCCCTTGCGCGTGCGGCTGTGGATGATGAGCGGCTCATAGCGACCGGCGTACACCCGGTACCAGGTCAGCACGAATGCCGGCGTCTGGAACACGGTGGCCCACGGGCACTCCGCGTGGAGCGCGGTCCACGCGTCGCGGAACTCCGGCGTCGCCAGCAGCTGAACCGCCGATTCGCCGACATCCACCTTGATTCCGCCAGCCCCCACCCCGCTCACCCGGGCTCCCTCGCCCGATGCGCGGGGCTCAGCGGTCGTCATCGAAGGGAGCGTCGGGAGGAGCGTCCTGCGCCGCGACCAACCGCGCGCCGTCGAGCCGGAACTCGCGTCGCCGAGGCAGCAGCGACGCGAAGCCGGTGGCCCACGCCTCGAACGAGAGATCGGATTGGCCCATGGTGTCCACGAACCGGGGCAGCAGCAGCGGATCGCCGTGTGCAGTGGCCAGCTCGGGCACGCACGTGGTGGCGTAGCGCACCCCGCACTCGCGCAGCCACTCCAGAAACTCACCGGAATAGTCGCCGCTGGGATAGCAGAAGTGCTCCAGCGGCGCGGTGGATCCCAGGACGTCCTGCGTCACGCGCACGTTGTCCGTGATCTCGCGCATGAACAGCGTGCGGTCGCGCGGCGTGCGGTGGCGATGCGTGTGCAACTGCACGTCCACGAGATCGCGTGGCAGGGCGCGCACCACGTCCGGCGGCATGATCTGCATCATGCCGCGCTCGAGGATCTCGGCGTAGTCCACCTTCACCGCCGCGGCGACGCGCGCGACGAGTGCGTCCTTCTCGGCGGCAGTGAGGTTCTGGCTCACCGCGTAGTCCCCCATGCACTTTCGCGCGACCGCGCGCTCCTCCTCCGTGGACACGGGCATCGGCTGCGCCGCTCCACACAGGGCGGCGACGTCGCCGCCACTGTGCCGGCCGCGCCAGAGCACGTACGGCAGCACGGTGTTGAACACCGGAAAGCGCGTGACGGAGTAGTACGTGGTGAGATACAGCGTGGCGGGCGCGTTGAACTCGCGCAGCAGGGGCAGCGCGCGTCGCTCGAAGTCCACCGTGCCGTCGTCGAACGTGAGCGCCACGCTGCGCGACGGCAGCGTGTGGTTGTAGAGCCGTCGCGTGGCCTCGGCGAGGGGGAGGATGGTGAAGCCCCCCAGCTTGAGTGCCTCCAGGCGCTCGCGCAGCCGGTCCTGCGTGACATAGAGCGCCGAGTCCCACTCGTGCTCGTCTTCCAGCGAGACACCGTGATAGCACAGGATCAGGAGGCGTCGCCTCCGCCAGCTGCTGTCGCGAACGAGCGCAAGACCGCCCATGCGCTTGGCGGCCTTGAGGACGACTTCCTTCAGTCGCACGGTCGTTCGCTCATGTACGGTAGGGCGGTTTGCGGAGGGGGAACTGCAATCCGATTAATAAGCTTCGACTTCGGCGTTGTCACCTATTTCCGCCTTGTTGCCAGCTGACATGGAATACAGGATCAAGACGCCTTGGTCGTCCTGTTGGTAAGATTCCGCGATGCACATCGATCTTCTCGTGGTCCCCTACGACTCCGCCCATCGTGGCATCCGCACGGGCGCCGGCCCCACGCATCTCATCGACGCGGGACTTCAAGCTGAGCTGGAAGGACTGGGACACCACGTCTCCAGCGCGACGCTCGATCCCCCGCCCGACAGCTGGCGCGCCGAGATCGGAACGGCGTTCGAGCTCGCCGCGCGAATCGCCGCGCATGTCCGCGTGTCGCGGGAGCTCGGCCACCTGCCCATCGTGCTCGCCGGCAACTGCATGGCCGCATCGGGTGTCGTCGCGGGGCTCGGCGCGGGCACAGGCGTGCTCTGGCTCGACGCGCACGGCGACTTCAACACCCCGGAAACCACCATCGGCGGCTTCCTCGACGGCATGTCGCTGGCCACCGTGACCGGCCGGTGCTGGACCTCCATGACGTCACGCCTGCCGGACTTTGCACCCGTCCCGGAATCCGCCGTCTGGCTGCTCGGCGCGCGCGATCTGGATGTCGCCGAGGCGGACGCGTTGCGTCAGTCGGCGGTGACGCGAGTGCCCGTCGCGGCAATCTGTGCCGACCTCGGCGCGCGGGTGCGGAGCGAGCATCCGCGGGCCAGCCAACTGTACGTCCACCTCGATCTCGACGTGCTGGATCCTGCTGACGGCCGAGTCAGCCGCTACGCCACGGACGACGGCGTGCCCCTGACGGCATTGCGGGCCTCACTGGAGTCGATCGGTGCGAGCGCGCGGCCCGCCGCGCTCACGCTGTCCGCGTACGACCCTGCGTATGACGTCGACGGACGCGTGTGCCTCGCGGCGTTCGGTGCAATCGAGTCGTTCGTCACCGGCTGCGAGTTGGGGCTCGAACGTGGGTAGCAAAGCCCAGACGGCGAACGCTGCAAAGCGCAGACACTGCGCACGCAGACTCGCTGGAACTGCGGCCCAAACCAGCGTTGTCACCCCGAGCGAGCGAAGCGAGTCGAGGGGCCTGCACCTCACTACCAGGTGGAACGTGCAGATCCCTCGCCTTCGCTCGGGATGACATCCAAGCCGAATCGCGCGTTTCAGGATGGACACCAGCTATCGAATCGGCACCGAGATCGTGAAATGATGGCTCTTCTCGCTGCCGCCCTGGAAGAACAGCGGCGAGCTCGGCGCCGCGATGATGCCGCCTGACATGGCGACTGCGGCGTTGTCGAATCGGCCGCCGCCGCCGACGGGAAGCACGTCGCAGCCTTCATTGCCACACGAGACCCGGTACAGATACGACACCTGGATGTCGCGTGAGCCGTAGCGGACGCCGAACGACGGGCCCGACTCCACCCAGTTCTCGTGCTGCGTGCGCGTCGTGCGGAGAATGTTGTTGGTCTGGATGAGATCGTACGAGATGGCGTGCACGGAGAGCCCGAGGTCCAGCGTCAGCGAGCCCCTCGACGCCGTGTCGAGCCCCCACGACCGCCCCACGCCGAGCCGAGCCTTGCTGTTCTTGAAGGTGAAGTGATTCTCGATCGTCTTCACGCCGGCCGGAATGATCGAACCGTCGGCACGCACGGTCGCCGTCGCCGCGTCGGCCCACGTGTCGGACGAGATGGGCTCCAGGATGACGTCGATGCCGAAGGTGAATGGCCCGCTCTCGCGCGCGGCGCCCAGGCCGACGTTGAACGAGTTGGTGGAGCCGGGATCGCGTGGGATGTTCTGCAACACGTAGTTCGGGATCTTCGGGTGGTCGATGCGGTTCGCCGTGGCCAGCCCACCAATCCGCCACCCTTCCACTCCCACGGGGCGCATGTATTCCGCGTGCGCACCCCAGATGTTCGTCTGGTCGAGGTTGATGTCCTGTCGCTCTGACATGCGGTTCACGCGCGCCACCTGATCCCACGTGTTGAAGGTGAAGTGCACATCGTGCCGCATGTCCGTGCGGTTCCGCACGAGCACCATCTCCAGCACGTGCCCGGGCGCCCACTGCTTGGTGGCGCCCAGCCGCAGGTCGGTGACCGACCCACTCTGGTCGATACGGTCACTGCCCGCGTACAGCAGGTCCACGCCGTCAATCGCCGCGAGCTCGGCGCGAAAGGCGCTGATGCCCACGGAGAGCGTGGAGTCCACGCGATGAGCAAGCGAGCCGGTGAAATACTCGTTCGTCGCCGTGCGCTGGCTTGTGGGGCGGTTCCACACCGGACCCGCGCGGTCCAACTGCTGGATGGCGCCGAGCACCGCGCCGGACCATGCCCCCGAAGAGACAAGGAAGCCGACGGGCAGCGTGCGCCCGCCGCCTCGTTCGCCGGAGATGCCGTGGGAGTAGGGCGCGGTGGTGAGGGTGAATCCCTTCAGGCGCGTGGCCTTGGCCGGATTGACGAACGGGTCCAGCAGCGTGTCATCGAGTGCGATGGAGACGCCGCCAAGGCCTGGCCGGCTCGCGGGATAGATCTGGAACTGCTCTTCCTGGTGGACCGGCACCGTCCTCGGCGTGACGAGCTGCGCGCTGGCGGGGACGATTGCCACGACGAGGGCAGCGAGCGAAAGGGAGAGTGCGCGCGTAAGGCAGGGGCGCATAGGGGCTCGGCTGAGGTGGGTGTTCCCGCCCAACCTGTCGCATGTGAGATTGGTCACAGGCCGGAAACAGTTGCCCCCTTCCGCCATTTGGCCCGCGAGCACCCGTCAGAGCACGTCGTCAGAGCACGTCGTCAGAGCACGTCGTCAGAGCACGCCGTCAGAGCACGTCGTCAGAGCAAGCTGTCAGAGCACGCCGTCAGAGCTCGTCGTCAGAGCTCGGTCGTCAGAGCACGCTGTCACAGCAGGTCGTCAGAGCACACCGTTCAGAGCACGTCGTCTGCTGAAAGCTCAACTGCTGTGCACGGCGTAGCTCTTGCACCCAGCGCCAGTACGCTCAACACCTACGGCCTCCTGCCAAGCGGCGAGTCACCGAAGTTTCCTGCGTGATGCCCCCTCGAGACCGTGCGCGAATGCCGGGATACAAACCGCTCCCGTCCGCGATCAACGGAGAAACGGCCGAGCAGGTCCGCC